>CAJBSR010000351.1 GCA_903958285.1 uncultured Sphingomonadales bacterium | reverse complement strand
GAAATCGAATTGGACGCTGAGGATTGCGATGTGATGGAGCATGATGGCAGCGGCATCGACTTGGGTGAGGCCATCGCCCAGACGCTGGGCCTTGCGCTCGACCCCTATCCCCGTGCGCCGACCGCGGACACCCGCATCAAAGAGGTGGGCATCCTGTCTGAAGAAGAAGCCGGGCCTTTCGGGGTGCTGGCCGCACTGAAGGACAAGATGATCAAGGGGTGAATTCCCAATCCGTTTGTGTCGAGCGACGTCGAGACACGTCCCTCGACTTCGCTCGGGACGAACGGATCACTGCCTTATCTCGATAGCAAAAACACCGCGTGCTCGGCGCGGAAATTGGCCGCCGCAGCACTGGTCAGCCTGTCTCCGCTCAAAAACCAGGCGCCTTCCACTTTGATGCCCTGATCCCGCACCAAAGCGCGGAAATCATCGACCGTCACATGGTGGATATTGGGTGTTTCATACCAGGCAATCGGCAGCAGACGGGTGACGGGCATCCGCCCGCCCCACAGAAGCGACAGTCGCACGCGCCAATGCGCAAAATTGGGGAAGGAGACAAAGGCCTTCCGCCCGACGCGCAGCAGCTGTTCCATCACCAGATCGGGCCGCATGGTCGTCTGCAGGGTCTGGCTGAGAATGGCGTAATCGAACGCGCCTTCCGGATAATCGGCAAGGTCGATGTTCGCGTCCCCCTGAATGACGGAAAGCCCGCGCGCCACGCATTCGGCGACATTGGCAGGGTCCAACTCCATGCCGCGCGCATCGACCTGTTTGCCATCGCGAAGCGCCGCCATCAGCGCGCCGTCGCCGCAGCCGACATCCAGCACCCGCGTGCCCACCGCCACTTCACGCGCGATGATCGCCAAGTCGGGGCGCAGCGCAGTCATTGCCCGCCTGCTTTCAGAAACCCGTCCACGACGCGGTTGAGGTCCGGCACGTCAAGCAGGAAGCTGTCATGCCCAAAGGGGGCCGACAACTCGACAAAGCTGACCGGCGCGCCGCTGGCGTTCAAGGCGTGGACGATATTGCGCGATTCCGACGTCGGGTAGAGCCAGTCCGTATCAAAGCTGACCAGACAGAAGCGCGTGGCCGACCCGCGAAACGCATTGGCGAGATGCCCGCCATGTTCTTCGGCGAGATCGAAATAGTCCATCGCGCGGGTGATATAGAGATAGGAGTTGGCGTCGAACCGGTCGGTGAAGCTCAACCCCTGATGACGCAGATAGCTTTCCACCTGGAAGTCCGCGTCGAAGCCGAAGGTCTTGGCATCGCGGTTCTGCAGGCGGCGACCGAATTTCTCCGTCAGCCCCTGTTCCGACAAATAGGTGATGTGCGCCGCCATGCGCGCGACAGCGAGGCCCGCATCGGGGCCCTTGCCGTCGGCATAATATTCGCCGCCCCGCCAATTGGGGTCTGCCATGATGGCCTGACGCCCGACTTCATGAAAGGCGATGTTCTGCGCTGAATGCCGTGCCGTCGAGGCGATGATGACAGCAGAGGCCACCCGCTTCGGATAGGTCGCCGCCCATGAAATCACCTGCATGCCGCCCATCGAGCCACCGACGACCGCGTAGAGCCGGTCAATGCCCAAATGATCGAGCAGAAGCGCCTGCGCACGGACCATGTCGCGGATGGTGATGACAGGAAACCGCATGCCATAGGGTATGCCATCCTCCGCCAAAGAGGCAGGGCCGGATGATCCCATGCAGCTGCCAATGACATTGGGGCAGACCACAAAATACCGGTCCGTATCAATCGGCTTGCCGGAGCCGACCATCCGCGTCCACCAGCCGGGCTTTCCGGTGACGGGATGGTCTGACGCCACATATTGATCGCCGGTCAACGCATGGCAGAGGAGAATCGCGTTGGAAGCGTCGGCGTTGAGCGTGCCATAGGTTTCATAGGCAAAATCCACCGGCGCGAGCACACCCCCGCCGTCGAGCGCAAGCGGCCCGGGCAGGGTGATGTGGCGATCAGGGCCGAAAGGCGCGTCATCCGACATGGAGGCGGGGCTAGGGGCGCAGGGCCTCCATTGTCAACCGGTCTAGCAACGGCCCGGTTTGACCGCCCCCCGGCACAAGTCTATGGGCGCAGCCCATGACTGCACCACAACCAAAGCCCTGGATCCTCGACATTGCCCCTTATATTCCGGGCAAGTCCAAAACCGATGACGGCCGCAAGGTCGCCAAACTCTCGTCAAATGAAAATCCGCTCGGCACAAGCGAGGCCGCCCGCGCGGCCTTTGCGCGCCATGCGCATGATCTGGAACGCTACCCCGATGCGAGTGCGGCCGATCTGCGTGAGGCGATTGCCGCGGCCAACGGACTTGATCCTGCCCGCATCATCTATGGCACCGGTTCCGACGAAGTGCTGCATCTGGCCGCGGGCACTTTTGCTGGAGCAGGGGATGAAATCATCTTCGTGAAGTACGGCTTTGCCGTTTACGAAATCGCCACGCGCCGCGTGGGCGCTGTGCCCGTCATCGCACCCGACAAAGACTATGCGACTGATGTCGATGCCATCCTCGCCTGTGTGACTGATAAGACGCGTGTCGTCTTTGTGGCCAACCCGAATAACCCGACCGGCACCTATTCTCCTAAGTCCGAGATTGCGCGGCTGCATGCAGCCCTGCCCGAAGATGTTCTGCTCGTGCTCGACCATGCCTATGCCGAATATCTGGCGCCGGAAGATGATGACGGCGGGTTGGAGCTGGCGCGAACCGCCGGAAATGTGCTCGTCACGCGCACCTTTTCAAAGATCTACGGCCTTGCCGCAGAGCGCGTGGGCTGGGGCTACGCCTCGGCAGACATCATCAACGCGATGCACCGTATCCGCGCACCGTTCAGCTTTTCCATTGCGGCCCAAGATGCGGCGATTGCGGCTGTTCAGGACACGGACTTTGTCACGCGCAGCCGCGCGCACAACGACACATGGCTCCACTGGTTTGAGGCGGAAATTGCCAAGCTCGGCAATGCGGGCCTGCGCGCCGTCCCGAGCAAGGCCAATTTCCAGCTCGTCACCTTTGAAGGCGCTGTGACAGCGGAGGCCGCTTATCATGGGCTGATGGACCATGGCTTTATCGTCCGCTGGTTGCCGGGGCAGGGGCTTGGCAACGGCCTTCGCATCACCATCGGCACCGAAGAGGAAACCCGTGGGCTGATCGCGGCGCTCCGCAAGATTGTCGGGGCTGACGCCTGATGCTGCCCTTTGCGCGCGTTTCGATCATCGGCCTCGGGCTGATCGGTTCTTCGGTCGCGCGCGCCGTGCGGGCGAACATGCCGGGCGTTGCACTTTCCGGCTATGATGCGGATCCCGAAACCCGCGAAACTGCCAAGGCGCTCAAGCTGGTCGATGACATGGCCGACACGCCTGGTGCCGCCGTCACCGATGCCGAACTCGTCATCCTGTGTGTGCCTGTTGGCGCCATGGGGGCTGTCGCTGCCGAGATGCGCGACGATCTTCCCGCCGAAGCATTGGTGAGCGATGTGGGGTCTTCCAAGGCCGCGATCCTGACCGCGCTGCAAGAGGCGCTGCCCAACCATGCCATTATCCCCGCCCATCCGGTGGCCGGTACAGAGCGCAGCGGGCCGGAAGCAGGCTTTGCGACGCTGTTCCACAACCGCTGGTGCATCCTGACGCCCCCCGCTGATGCCGACCCCAATAAGGTCGCGCAGCTGTCTGCCTTTTGGGAGCGGTTGGGCGCGAATGTGGATATCATGGACGCGCCGCACCATGACTTGGTGCTCGCTGTCACCAGCCATTTGCCGCACCTCATTGCCTACACCATCGTCGGCACGGCATCGGATTTGGAATCCGTCACCCGATCTGAAGTCATCAAATATTCAGCGGGTGGCTTCCGTGATTTCACGCGCATCGCCGCGTCGGACCCGACCATGTGGCGCGATGTGTTTCTGTCGAACAAGGATGCCGTGCTCGAAATGCTCCAGCGGTTTTCGGAAGATTTGACCGCCCTCCAGCGCGCCATCCGTTGGGGTGATGGCGATGCCCTATTCGACCTGTTCAGCCGTACCCGCGCGGTCCGCCGCAGCATCATTGAGGAAGGGCAGGATGATGACCGGCCCGACTTTGGGCGATCCGACCATTAAAGCTTAGTCGTTCAGTGCATTGATCGCCGCATGCACCCGCGCTTCAATCTCGTCGCGCGGCAGGCCCGGGGGAATGGGTTCCCCGACCTTCACCGTCACAACGCCGGTCTGCTTCACAAAGCGATGTGGCCAGACCTTGCCTGAATTGAGCGCCACCGGGATGACCGGCAGGCCAAGAATCTTGTAAAGCCCCGCCAGCCCTGCGCGCAGCGGTGGCGTCTCGCCATGGGGAACACGGGTCCCTTCGGGAAACAGGATGATGGGGCGCCCAGACTCCTTGGCGCGCTTGGCTTGCGCGATCATCCGGCGCATCGCGGCGGCCCCGGCTTCGCGGTCGACCCCGATCGATCCATGCGCGCGGGCCGCATAGCCCCAGCCGAACAGATCAAGCAGTTCCTGCTTCATCACGACCACGGGCTTGCGAAACAGCGCCAACGTCTCGACCGTTTCGTACATCGATTCATGTTTGAAGACGTAGAGCGCCTGGCCATTGTCGAGCGTCCCGATGACGTGCGTGTGGATGCCCAATATCCAGCGGGCACAGAGGCGATGCCACAACGCCCAATTGCGCGCGCCGCGGATCGTCGCCTTCTCTCCAAAGGGAACCATCAGCGCGGCAACGCCCACCACGATCACACTGCCGGGATAGAAAATAAGCGCAAAGAGGATCGAACGGATCACCGCGATCACAGCACTGCTCCCGCCTCCAGCGCAATGAAGCGCGCGACGAGCTTGTTATATTCCTTGAACAATTGGGTGAGGCTGGGGTTGCTGCGCACAGCATCCCCCGTCACCTGCACATCCGGCCCAAGGGCATGGTCCAGTTCCATCTTCGCACGCCGCATATGCCAGTCACTGGTGACGAGCCGGACGGATTTATAGTGCCGCGCCTTCACCCAACGGGCCGTTTCCCGCGCGTTTGAAATCGTGTCGACGGAGGCCTTGTCGAGATCAATGCAGCAGCGCGAAATCTTGGCGGGCACCTTGCGCAGCACTTCAAATTCAGTGCGGCGGACAGTCGGATCAACGCCGGAGACGAGCATGCGCTTCGCTTTCCCCGCCTCAAGCGTCTCCAAGCCCCGCTCAAATCGGCCAACGCCGCCGGTCAACACGACGACGGCATCGGTTTTGCCAATGTCAGACGGGCCGGGCAGAAAAATGGCAAACCCGACAAGGCCGAGAAACCAGGCAACAAAGGCAAGAGCGAGAAGACGACGGATCATAGGATGCGCCTTAGCGCGGAAAGGATCGTCGTGCGCGCCGCAATCGTTGCCAGTCCGGCACTGAGAGCGGGCATGATGAGCAGAAACAGCCAACCGGCCCAGCCGATACCGACCGACCCAAGCAGTTCCGACCCCACTGCCGCCAGCCGCCCGCGCAGCAACAGCATGGTGATGAGCGCTGTAGCAAGACCAATGCCTGCACCGAACAGCGCATCCAGCGCAATCCGCCGCTGGAACAGCTGGGCAATCTGAGTGTCAGTTGCCCCAAGCAAATGCATGACTTCAATCGTTTCCCGGTGCGTGTTGAGCGCACTGCGCGCCGCCAGCACGACGATGGACAAGGTGGCGCCACCCATCAGCACAACGAGCATCCAAGCAAGGAAGGTCAGTGAGCCCAGCAGGCGCGTGAGCGGCCCGAGCCATTGGGCATGCGCTTCCACCCGGGCCGAAGGGGCAACCGCCATGACGCTTGACCGCATCGTGGCAAAAGCGCCGGGCGCCGCGCTGTCAATGGTCGCATCCACCAAAGTCGGCACCGGCAAGTCTTCATCCAAGGCCTCTGCCCCGAACCAAGGCTGGAGCAGGGCCGACACCTCCGCATCGGGCACGCGGCGGAAGCTTTGGACGCCAGCGAGCCGGGCCAGTTCCTTTTCGACAGCCGCCGTCTGGGCGGCGCGCTTCTGCGCATTCGCTTCCACAATTTGGATCGTGACGCGACCGGCCAAGTCAGCGTCCAACCCCGTGGCAGATCTGGCAAGCGACAGCCCGGCCGCCGCCGACAGGATCGTCAGAAACATGATGATCGCGATGACCCAGGGCATCGGCCCCGCCATCCGGCCTTCCGGCAGCAACCGCGCCTCATGCGGCGGGGCCTTCAGAAAGGGGATGTCGATCTTGTCGAGATCAAACTTCATACCGCCACCGGCTCCCTCAGGGGCGGGTTGCGCAGGGTGCCGGTGGGGTCGGGCAGGTGCCCGTCGGCCAGCCGCATGATGTGGGCGCCGGGAATGCGGCTCAACAGATGCAAATCATGGGTCGCAACGACAATGGTGGTGCCAAGCTGGTTGAGCGCATCGAACAGACGCAACAGACGCGCGGCCATATCAGGGTCCACGTTGCCGGTCGGTTCGTCCGCGAGAAGAACATCGGGCCGGGTGATGACGGCGCGCGCAATGGCCACGCGCTGCTGCTCTCCACCCGAAAGCGTCGCCGGACGGGCAGAGGCACGATCGCCCAGCCCCACCCAGGTGAGCATTTCGCGCACCGTATGGTCGATGTCCTTTTCGGGCACGCCCGAAACACGCAAGGGCAGCGCAATGTTATCAAAGGCCGACAGATGCGGGACGAGGCGGAAGTCCTGAAAGACGACGCCGATGCGCCTGCGATACATGGGCAGCTTGTCACGCGGCATCGTGACCATATCATCCCCGAACAGGCGGATGAGCCCGCGGCTGGGCCGCTGGGAGAGATAGAGCAGCTTCAAAAGCGAGGTTTTGCCCGCCCCAGACGGTCCGGTCAGGAAGTAAAAGCCGCCCTTTGCCAGCGAAAAGGTGATGTCCGATAAGGTTTCGGCGCCGGTGCCATAGCGCAACCCTACATTTTCGAACTGGATGATGTGCGACATCTGTCCGGTTTACGCCTTGTTGCCCGCCCTGCAAGAGTCCCTAGACCTTGATCGCTTCAAGAGGAATATCCTGAAGCGCGAATTAGGGGCTCACCTTCAGATTTGCACAGCTCAGTGCCAATCCAGCCCCCTTTACCACGCCAGACTCTTGCAAGGAGGCCATAAAGGGTGCTTAGAGGCGCTCTCACGTTCAACTGGAACCGCCCGGCCGATGATCCTGACCTGCCCAGCCTGTTCGACGCGCTATCTTGTTCCCGATACCGCGATCACCGGCGCTGGCCGACAGGTCCGTTGCGCATCGTGCAAGCACAGCTGGTTCCAGCCTGCGCCGACGCCCGTTCAGGCCCCCTCGGCAGAACTGCCACTGCCGCCCCCAGCCCCGCCGCAAATGCCGGTGCCGCCGGCGCCGCATATTGGCGGGCAACGCGACCTGCCCGATACACCGCCACCGCTTGGCGCACGGCCCGAGCCGGAGCCCAGCAACCAACCCATGGCCGAACAGCGCGACAGCGTGGACATGTTTGCGCCCGAAGCGCCCTTCCGCCCGCGCCGCAACCCGGCCAAACGTTGGACCATCGCGGCCGCCGCGGCCGCTGTCCTCCTGCTCGGCGGCATTGGCGCGATCCAGTTTTTCGGCACACCCAATATCGCGGCAAAACTTGGCCTGTCCGGCGCGACGGCTGACGTGCCCTTGCTGCTGGAAGTCCCTCGCCGTCCCGAACGGCGCCTGTTGGAAAGCGGCAACGAATTGTTCGCCATTTCCGGAAAGGTCGTGAACCCGACGAGCGATGAACAGCGCGTGCCCGACATTCTGGCTGAACTGCGCGACGGGCAGGGCCGTGTTGTCTATGGCTGGACGATCACTCCGCCAAAGCGCACCGTGCCCGCCAAGGGGTCGATTGATTTCAACAGTGCTGAAGTCAATGTGCCGCGCGGCGCGAAGGAATTGAACCTCAGCTTTTCGGGGTCCTGACGCGCGATCGCGTCAGCCAGAAAAACCGGCCTGAATTGAGCACAGCTGCCGCCACCATGCCGAGCCCCGACGCCCAGACGAGCGCAAAGGGCCCATAATCCATCCGCACCAGCCACCAGCCTAAGATGCCGGTCACTCCGAAAAAGGCGACGATACCGTTCAGCCCGGCGGCCACCTGATCCCCCAAGGACCGCAGCGCAAACATGAAGACGACCTGCAATCCGTCAAACAGGATGAAGGGGGCCCAGACCGCCAACATGGCAACAGCAAGGACATGCACGGGCGCTTCTGCGGGGAAGGCTTGGGCAATTGGTCCGCCCAGCGCGATCAGCACGACGACAAGACCACTCATCACCGCCAGCGTCAGGAATGCGGCCATCAGCGTCCGGTGGCGCGCGGCTTCGGGCCGCCCTTCGCCCACCGCATTGCCCGCCCGCACACCGGCGGCCGAGCCAAAACCCAGCGCGACACCGAAGGTCACATTGTGGATGGCGAAAACGATCTGGAATGCATGGCTCGTCACATCGCCCAATTGCGTCGACAGCGCGATGAGCCAGGAAAAGCCCGCCAGTTCCAGCCCGGAGGCAAGTGCTGGCACCAACCCGAAGCGACACAGCGCGAGCGCCCCCGGCACCGCACGCCGCCAAACTACCAGCGACGTCTCGCGCAGCTGCCGCGCCGCCTGATCCGGCACGCGGGTCGCCGTCCATAGGATCGCACCAGCGCCGATCCACAGCGAGATCGTCGTCGCAAGTGCCGCACCTGCAGAACCCATGGCAGGCAAGCCCAAATGCCCCGTCGCCAGTACCCAAGCGAGCACTGCGTTGAGCGGCAGCAGCAGCAGATTGACGACCATCACCCGTCGGGGACGGCTTATCCCTTCAAGGAAATTGCTTGCGGCAATAAGGATGAGCTGCGGTGGAAAGGCAAAGGCCATGACGCGCACGACATCCGCGGAAATGCCAATCACCGTGTCGTCCACACCCAAAAGGCGCAGCAGTCCTTCAGCGAAGACGAAGAGAATGCAGCCGCCCACCAGCCCGATCATCGCGCCAAGCAAGAGCCCTTCGCGGTAGACTTCCCCCGTGCGGGGCTTGTCAGCGGCGCCATCTGCCTGCGACGCAAAGACGAGGACGCCGGACAGCCAACCGATCGCCGCCATCAGCGTCACGAAGGTCACCGCACGGCTGCCGCCAAAAGCCGCCACTTCATGCGTGCCCGCATCCCCGACGACGACAACGTCCGTCACCTGAAGCAGCGTCCAGTTGAGGCTGGTGAGCATGACAGGCCATGCGAGCGCGAGGATGCGGCGTGCTTCCGGTTTCCAACGCTCTGCTTTCATGTCCATGCCCACCGCATAGCCGGTCCCGCAGGCAAGTAAATCGTGCGCCTCTGTCCTGCGCACTTAATGGGTTAAAGCCATTGCCTGCCCTGAAAGCCTCTGCTAGAGGCGCGCCCTGTTCCTTGCCCGGAACCCTTGGTTGCGCGGCAATGCTCGAAAAAATGTGCGGCCGTGGCGGAATTGGTAGACGCGCAACGTTGAGGTCGTTGTGGGCGAAAGCCCGTGGAAGTTCGAGTCTTCTCGGCCGCACCATTTTGAAGAGACGGACATGTGAAAACGGCCCCGTTGCAGAGATGCACCGGGGCCGTTTTGCCTCCAAAAGGTAAATGGACGCAGCGGCCCTAAGGCACCGCCGCTGTCCGCAGGTCTGAAGGATCTGCTGCGGTCACGCCCAGGTGCAGACTTGGCGCCGTACCACTGACCTGCACATCGCCCGCCAACCCCGCATGGAGGCGCGCGGCATCGGCCGACGCCTTGGCGATTCGCAGGCGATATTGGCCATAAGGCACGCGCTCAAAAAGAAAGTATCCGTCAAAGTCGCTGCGGGTGCGCGACATGACGATCCCACGCGCATCGACCAGCTCAAGGTCAACACCTTCAAGGCTGGTGCCACCCGCCTTGACGAGCGTGCCATCGACTTCGCCTGCCCCTGTTAGACCCAGTTCGACGGTCGCAATCACGCCGGGGCGCGGCGTAACGACAATGCCGGGGCCCGAGGGGGAAAGAAGGGGGTCAGGCAATGAACTGGCATCGACACCGATCAAGACCGGACGG
>CAJBSR010000350.1 GCA_903958285.1 uncultured Sphingomonadales bacterium | reverse complement strand
TGGCCGCTGCCCATGGGCGCGGATAACGCGGTAAACGAGATCACGGATCGCCCGCCGGTCCTTTGACCCGGCATAGCGGCGATCCCGAAAGCCTTTGGCCAAGATGACATCTGCTGAGGGACCATTGTCCCGCGCCGATGCAAGAATGGCATCCAGAAGCTCAATCGCCGTCTGGACGCGCGCTGCGGGGTTCATAAGCTGGAAATGGCTCCCGCGTCAGCCACGCGTGGGGTAGTTCGGGGCTTCGCGGGTGATCGTCACGTCATGCACATGGCTTTCACGCAGGCCTGCATTGGTGATGCGGACAAAACGCGCACGCTCCTGCAAATCAGGGATGGTGCGCGACCCCGTATAGCCCATGGCGGCCTTCACGCCGCCCACCAGCTGGTGGATCACGTCACGCGCCGGGCCCTTAAAGGCAACTTGGCCTTCAATGCCTTCCGGCACGAGCTTAAGCTGATCCTTGATGTCCTGCTGGAAGTAACGGTCTGCAGACCCACGCGCCATGGCGCCTACCGAGCCCATGCCACGATAAGATTTATAGGCGCGGCCCTGATAGAGGAAGGTTTCCCCGGGCGCCTCTTCCGTCCCCGCAAGCAGCGATCCGACCATCACGCTGGAAGCACCGGCGGCCAATGCCTTTGCGACATCGCCCGATGTGCGCAGACCGCCATCCGCGATAACCGGCACACCCGACTTTGCGGCTTCCGCTGCGGACTCCATGATCGCCGTCAACTGCGGCACGCCAACGCCTGCAACAACACGGGTCGTGCAGATCGAGCCCGGCCCAATGCCAACCTTCACGCCGTCCGCCCCTGCATCGATAAGCGCGCGTGTCGCTTCTGCGGTGGCGACGTTTCCTGCGATGATCTGGACCGTGCTCGACAATTTCTTCACGCGTTCCACCGCCAGCGAGACCATCTTGGAATGGCCATGAGCCGTGTCGATGACGATCAGATCGCATTCGGCGTCGATCAGCGCCTGCGTGCGTTCAAAACCCGCATCACCGACCGTTGTCGCCGCTGCCACGCGGAGCCGGCCCGCGGCGTCCTTGGTGGCATTGGGATAGGTTACGGCCTTATCCATGTCCTTGACCGTGATGAGGCCTACGCAATGGAAAGCAGTGTCAACGACAAGCAGCTTTTCGATACGGTGTGTGTGCAGCAAACGACGCGCTTCATCCTGACCAACGCCCGTGCTGACGGTGACAAGGTTCTCATGTGTCATGAGTTCCGCAACCGGCTGGCTGGGATTTTCAGCAAAACGCACGTCGCGGTTGGTGAGAATACCTACCAGACGCCCGCCCGCTTCCACGACTGGAATACCGGAAATGTGGTGCGCGGCCATCAGCGCCTTGGCCTGCGCCAAAGTCGCGGTTGGCTCAATCGTAATCGGGTTGACCACCATCCCCGATTCAAAGCGCTTCACCTGACGGACGGCGTTGCACTGCTCCTCGATGGACAGGTTCCTGTGCAGAACGCCCAAGCCGCCCAGCTGCGCCATGACGATCGCCATGTCGGCCTCGGTCACAGTATCCATGGCGGAAGACAGGATCGGGATATTTAGTGTGATATCGCGCGAAATCTGCGTCCGCGTATCCGCCTGGCTCGGTAAGACGTCTGAATCGCGCGGCTGCAGCAGCACGTCGTCGAATGTCAGGCCAAGAGGAATTTCAATTGCCACAGTCATGTTCCCGTTTGAGTCGTGGCGGCCCATGTAACC
>CAJBSR010000349.1 GCA_903958285.1 uncultured Sphingomonadales bacterium | reverse complement strand
CGCTTTGACATGCGCGATCCGTCGAAATTTGTGGTGCGGCTCAAGCGCAATAATGGGGCAATTGTCGAACCTGTAGCGCCCGCTGAACCTGCACAGGCCGCAATCAAAACCGACACAACGTCGGCAGATCTTTAGGAGGGAAAGACATGGCCGCAGCCAAAACGTCCGGGTTGATCACTGCCCTCGACATCGGGTCCTGGAAGGTCTCTGCGCTTATCGCGGAAGTGTCTGACAGCGGCGACGTCCAGGTGCTTGGCACCGGCCAGCGTGAGAGCAAGGGTGTCCGGCGCGGCTATATTGCGGATATGGACGCCACAGAACGCGCCATTCGCGAAGCCATGGAGCAGGCGGAGCGCATTGCCGGTATCAGCATTGAAGATGTGTGGGTCGGTTTTTCGGCAGGCGGCCTCGTTAGCGATATCGCCTCGGTTGAGGTGGAGCTCGGCGGCCACCGGATCGAGCAGGACGACATTGACGAACTGCTGGCGGCCGGTCGCAATTCGCTCGACCCCGATGGTCGGATGATCCTGCACGCGCAGCCGACACTTTACACGCTGGACGGTTTGCAGGGCGTCAAACGTCCGCTTGGCCTGCATGCCGATACGCTGGGCGTCGACATTCACGTTGTCTGTGCGGATGGATCGCCCGTTCGCAATATCGACCTTTGCGTGCGCAGCGCCCATTTGGAGGTGAAGTCCATTGTGGCCTCTCCGGTCGCGACAGGCATGGCCGTCCTCTCGGAAGAAGAGCGCGAGCTTGGCGTGGCACTTGTGGAAATCGGGGGTGGCGTCACGAACGTTTCGCTGTTTGCCGGGGGTATGCTGGTTGGGCTGACCTCAATTCCTTTTGGCGCGGCGGATATCACAGACGATATCGCGTCGGCATTTGGTGCCCGTCGCAATCAGGCAGAGCGGATGAAGTGTTTCTATGGCTCGGCCACGGCCAGCCCACGAGACAATCATGATATGATCGACGTGGCGCCGCTTTCGGCGGATGATGAGGGCGAAAGCCACCGCATCACCCGCGCGCAGTTGATCGCCGTGATCCGCCAGCGGTTGGAGCATCTGGTGGGTGAGATTGCAAAGGCGCTCAAAGATCTCGGCTTTGCAGGGCCTGTCGGCCGCCAGGTCGTGCTGACCGGCGGCGGCGCAGAGCTGAAGGGCATGGCTGATTATGTCCAAGGTGTACTTGGCCGCGCCGTCCGCATTGGCCGTCCCCGCGGCCTTTTGGGGTTGCCGGATGCCCATAGCGGGCCGGGCTTCGCCACGCTTGCCGGCCTTGTCCATTATGCAGCCTCAGACCCGATTGATCTGCGGGTGATCATGCCAGAGCATCAAAGTGTCGTGCGGACGGCGCGCGGCGGTTTGCTCTCAAAGCTGATCTCGGCAGTAAAAACAGGATATTGAGGCTGGAGTGTTACACAGCCCCACGATATTGGGGTGAACGATTCTGAAAACGCGACGAACCGTTCATAACTTTGGTGCGGGTTTGGCGCGTTTGGTGCAGAAGGTCCCGGGGGCGGTTTCGTCCGTCGGAGTTAGGTCAGGGGAGACGGAAAATGTCGATTGAGTTCATGGCACCGGAAGTGGAAGAGCTGAAGCCAAGGATCAGTGTTATCGGTTGCGGTGGCGCAGGCGGCAATGCTGTGGCGAATATGATCGCCAATTCGGTGCAGGGTGTGGACTTCATCGTCGCGAATACCGACGCGCAGGCGCTCAACAGCAGTGCGGCCGAACGTCGTATTCAGCTGGGCCTCAAGATCACTCAGGGTCTCGGCGCCGGTTCGCGTCCTGAAATTGGTCGCGCAGCAGCTGAAGAAGCGCTGGAGCAGGTTGAGCGCGCGCTCGAAGGCTCGCACATGTGCTTCATCGCAGCGGGCATGGGCGGCGGCACCGGCACTGGTGCGGCCCCCGTCATTGCAAAGGCAGCACGTGACCGCGGCATCCTGACCGTCGGCGTTGTCACCAAGCCGTTCAGCTTTGAAGGTTCGCGCCGGATGAAGGCTGCAGAGGCCGGGATCGCTGAACTGCAGAAGCATGTCGATACCCTGATCGTCATCCCGAACCAGAACCTGTTCCTGATCGCCAACCCCTCGACCACGTTCAAGGAAGCGTTCGCCATGGCGGACGAAGTTCTGCAACAGGGCGTGCGTGGCATTACCGACCTTATGGTCATGCCGGGCCTTATCAACCTCGACTTTGCCGACGTCCGCACCGTGATGAGCGAAATGGGCAAGGCCATGATGGGCACAGGCGAATCCGATGGTGAAAACCGCGCGATCGAAGCCGCCGAAAAGGCCATCG
>CAJBSR010000348.1 GCA_903958285.1 uncultured Sphingomonadales bacterium | reverse complement strand
CGAGGACAGGAGGCCGGTCGCGATCAGCGCCCGTTTCAGGTCATCAATGTCGGCTTGGTTATAGGCCTCTCCCGGCTTGAAGCGCGCGATGCGGCCGATATGCTTTGCGTTGAACGGCTGTTGTTCGCCGCGCGCTACAATGCGACCGAAACTGCGCTTGCCGCCCGTTTCGACATGCACCTCCATTGAGGCTGTCCGCGTGTCATGGTCCACCACGACTTCCGGTTCTGTGACCTTGGCAAAGGGATAGCCATCATTGGCGAGTTTGCTCTTCAGCGTGGCTTCCGCCAGCGTCACATCATCGGCATCCACGCTGTCCTGCACGTTGACGTTGAACGCCTCCCGCAGGCTTCCATTCTCATCAAGGCCGGACACGCGGATTTCGCCAAAGGTGTAAAGCGGCCCCGGTTCGATGGTAAGGGTGACGGCAAGGCGATCCCCCACCGCTTCAATCTCTGATTCAACGCGCGCATCGTAATAGCCGTCGGCGCGCAGAAGTTCGGCCAGCAGGGCGGCATCATCACGCGCGCGGCGGTCGATCTGCGCGACGTTGGCGGGCTTGCTGTCCCCTATCTTCAGCGCCGACAGGGCATCAAAGCGCTGCGCGATCTGGTTTTCGGACGTCGTGGGCACACCGGCTAGGGTGACGGTGTAGCGGCGGCCCTGTTCATCGGCGCTGTCGACACCCGAGGCTTGCTCTCCGGCTTCTTCGGCGGGCAGATCTGGCCATTCCACGCCGATATCGGGCATCTCGGCCATCGGCGATTCCGGGTCCAGCGGGGTGTCTGTGGCCTGTGTTGGTTCGGCAGGCTCCGGCAGCCCCTGCGCATTAACGGGGGTAGCAACGGCCAGCGCTACGGTCAGGGCGACGGGCGCGACACGACACAGGAGGCCGGACTTCATGACCCTGCTCTATCGTGTCCCATTGCGGAGCGAAAGCGCTCCCTTTGGAGGCGGCTCACATAAATCAAGAAGCCCGCGCGAACCGGTTAGTGGCGGGTGGCGCCGATCTCATCTTCCAGCGCGCTGATCAGCCGCTCCACCTGCCGCCAGCGGCAATAGCCGATGACATTTCCATGATCGCGGGACCGGCGCGCGCGCCCCGCGGCTTCGCTTGAGGCGTCTTTGCCAAACAGCGCCATGAATTCGGCAGCGAGGTCTGCCCCGGCGCGATCGACAAAAAAGCTGGACATGCGGCAGGGGGCTCCTCTTTGGCAGAATGCGAACAAAACCCTTTATGGGCCAGCCCTTTGCGGGCCGTGCTCAAATGCGGTGAAGGAAGTGTTCACCATGTCCCAAAGGGCATTGCCCCAATGGGCGGGGTGGCGTTTTCCGGCGGGCAGTGGCAGGAGCGGCTTCATGACCGATCCAAAGAAATCTGATCCCCGCGCGGCCGGTGGGCCGCTGGCCCTCTCCATCCTCGCAGGCGCCATCATCGGCGTCCTCTACCACCAGTCGACGCTCGGCTTGCTGGTCGGGTCCGGACTGGGTGTTGTCTTCGCTGTCGGCTTTTGGTTTTTTGACCGGAAACGCTAGACGCGCGCCTCAGGCCATCCGCCTGCCGACCCAGATGACGCGGCCGATGATTTCCACCGACGCCGGGTCACATTCTTCCCAATCGGGATAGGCCGGATTGTCGCTGCGGATCGACAGGCGCCGCCCGCCCGCGCCCGCCGGGTTCAGGGCAATCCGCTTCACAAGCAGCGCCTCTTCCACCCGCAACACGTAGATGCCGTCGCGCAGCCGGTCTGCCGCATCGCCCCCATCGACCAGAATCTCATCGCCTTCCGACAAGGTCGGCAACATGGATTCGCCGCGCACTGAAATCGCAGAGACATTGTGCGGGCTGGAGGCGACGCTGCGCAGCCAGCGCGCGTCAAAGCCGAAGCGGGAAATGGTCTCTTCGCGGTTGGCGAGCGCCCCTGGACCGGCAGAGGCCTCCACCGCCAGACGCGGCACCGCCAGGAGATCACCAGCAACAGGTACCGTCGCCGGTCCGCCCAGCAGCGATTCGTCCACGCCCAGATAGCGGGCGAGCAATTTCCGGTCGTCTTCGGCCAGCTTGCGCGGGCTGCCGCGATGGATGAACTGCTGGATATAGGCCGGGTTGCGGCCAATCAGCCGCGACAAAGCGGCATAGTCCTCCCCCCGGTCCCGAATCAGCCGATCGAGCGTGTTGCGCACATTTTCCATGCGCGTTCATACCGATAAGAAAAATCCTAGACAAGTAGGATTTGGCGGTGAAAAAAGACCGGGCCGAACGCGACTCGACAGGAAGACGAAGGAGAACAAAAGGTGAATATTAGACGGGAAATTGAGCTTTTCCTGCGGCGGACGGGGATGCGTCCGGCGCGTTTCGGGCGGTTGGCCGCGCGCGACCCAAAGCTCGTTTTCGACGTCCGCGCGGGGCGGGAGATGCGCGTCCCCCTTGTCCGCCGCGTGCGGGATTTCATCGCCACCCAAGACGCCCAGCAGGAGAGCCGCCCATGACTGCAAATGCCCACCGTGCTCTGACCAACGCCCTCCTGAAACTCGCAACGCCCGCTGAAATTCCGACGTCGCGGGAACGTCCCTGGGCCAGCGTCACCTTCACCGGCGCGCGCCATTGGGTGTCGCTCTCGGTTGGCCCTGCCCGCGCTGACGAGATCGCAGCGATGCTGCCGGACCATGAGTTCGATCTGCCCGGCCATTTGGTCGCGGATATCGTCGTGACGGGCACAAAGCCCGATGGGGACCGCGCCCTCCTCGAGATCGAAGCGCTGACCGTGGAGACGCATTGACTGATTGCCGCTTGCATGGGGCCCATTGCCTGCGCAATTGGAGCGCAGAGATAAACAGGAGAATGTGATGCGAGTCTTTCTTGGCGCGATGATGGCAGCAACGGCCTTAGCGGGCCCCGCGCAGGCGGAAACGGTCGTCCTTCACGCAGGGCGCGTGATCACGGATGCAGCCAAGCCCGCCTCTGGCCCCGCCACCATCACCGTCACCGACGGCAAGATCGTCTCGATTGCCGATGGCTATGCAGCGGCCCCGGCGGGTGCGCGCGTTGTCGATCTGAAGACGAAGACGGTGCTGCCCGGCCTGATCGACATGCACGTCCATCTGGAGAGTGACCCCGGTGGGGATTTTCGTGATGAAACGATTGTGACGGACGATTATCTGGCGCTGGTCGGCGCGAAGAATGCACTGACCACGGTGAAAGCGGGCTTCACGACGGTGCGCGATTTGGGGTCGGCCCCGCGCGGTGGCTTTGCTCTTCGGGATGCGACGGCCAAGGGCCTCATCCCCGGCCCGCGCGTTGTCGCGGCAGGCACGTCCATTTCGATCATCGGCGGCCATGGCGACGTGTCTGGCTTCCGCCCGGAGGTGAACGCCGCACTCGACGGCAAGAACACATGCACCGGGCCGGACCAATGCGCTGCGCGGGTGCGTGAAGCCTCCAAGAATGGTGCGGACGTCATCAAGATCACCGCCACCGGGGGCGTTCTGTCGCAACAGGGACGCGGCCTTGGCCAGCATTTTACCGATCCGGAACTGAAGGCAATTGCCGATACCGCGCATAGCCTTGGCCTGCGGGTGGCAGCGCACGCGCATGGAGCGCGCGGCGTTGAATCGGCGGCGAAGGCCGGAATCGACACCGCCGACCATGGCACCTTTGCCGATGCGGCGGCGGTCAAGGCGATGAAGGCGAGCGGCATGGCGATGGTGCCGACGCTGATGGCTCTGAATGGCGTGAAGGAACGTCTCGGCAAAGGCATCTACACCCCGACGGTGGAGGCCAAGGGGCGAGAGGCCGTCGCACAGGCCGGCAAGGCGCTGAAGCTCGCCAAGGCCGAAGGCGTGACCATCGCCTTTGGGACAGACGCAGGCGTGTTTGAACATGGCCGTAATGCCGGTGAGTTCGCGTTGATGGTCGATTGGGGCGGTATGACCCCGCGTGAGGCGCTGGCCAGTGCGACGACGATCGCGGCCAAGCTGCTCGATAAGGAAAATGAGATCGGCAAACTCGCACCCGGCTATTCAGCGGATATCATCGCGGTGGATGGTGATCCGTTGACCGATGTCCGCAGCCTCGAAAAGGTCGGCTTTGTCATGGCCCGTGGCCGCATCATCGACTGACGGAGCAGCGGCATGGCCAAGATCAAGCTGAAATCATCTGAAGAACGGCTGGCCGATCTTGGCCGGATCGTGACGCGCAAGTTGAAGGCTTCTGGCCGCGCGCAGATTGTCGAACAGAATAATCTCGCGCTCTATTGCGTGCAGGATTTCATGTCGCCCACCGAGTGCGAAGAGTTGATGGGCCTGATCGACAAGGGGCGTCAGCCCTCGGGCTTGCTTGCCAAACATCCGGACCCGGACTTCCGGACCAGCGACAGCTGCAACCTGTCCCCCTATGATCCGCTCGTCGAAAAGATTGAAGGCCGCATCTGCACGCTGATGGGCATTGATCCGCGCCATGGGGAAACGCTGCAGGGGCAAGTTTATGAAATCGGCCAGCAGTTCAAGGCGCATCACGACCACTTCTTCAAGAACAGCACCTATTGGGACGATATGGCCAAACAGGGCGGGCAGCGCAGTTGGACCGCGATGATCTATCTGAACGAACCTGCCTCTGGTGGGGAAACCGAATTCCCGATCGCCGGCCTGACCGTCACGCCGCGTCGGGCGATGCTCGTCCTGTGGAACAATATGCAGGCCGATGGCACTCCCAATCCGGCAACCCTCCACGCCGGCCTGCCGATCCACGCGGGGACGAAGTACATCGTCACCAAATGGTTCCGGGAGAAGTTCTGGATTTAGGGTGAAGGTCGCGCAAAGACGCAGAGGATGCGGAGCCTCAAGAGCCGTTTGTCCTGAGCCTGTCGAGCCGAAGGCGACCGAAGGTCAACGCCTGTCCTCGCGGACAGCCGACGCCAAAAAGGAAGAACGACCCTTCGACAAGCTCAGGGTGAGCGGTGAGGAAGTGACAAACCGCCTCCGCGTTCTCTGCGTCTCTGCGCGAAACACATGTTCAGACGTCGCAGCGCCAGCCACGCCACCATGACGTCATCCTGAACGGCAGATAAACGCGCCTTTCGGATTGCTGACAACTCCATTCCGGGTCCGTTCAGCGCGACTCGGCGATAAGCAACACGCGTCACCGCTCGCGTATTGATGTGACGTGTGTTCCCTGTTGGCGTTACACTTGTCGCCCTTCGCACAGGGGCGATGGCCCGGGTCTCTCATGAGGTCCGGGCCACTTTTTTGCGCGCTTGGTCGATATCAACATGGCTTTGGTCGAACAGGGTGGAGTGACGCCGACACGCCTGATAGGACGGACCCCATCATCCGCCTTAGGGGAGCGTTTCATGCGCCGGTCCATTTCTCTGTTTCTCGCCACCACTCTCTCGCCGCTCGCCCTCATGGCGGCCCCCGCTTTTGCCCAGATGTCGGCCCCGGTCGGCCCCGCCCCGGTGGCGGCTGCGCCTGCGCAAAATCAGGCGACGCGCGATCTGCACAAGCTGTTTGAAGACAGCGACGAAGGCTCTCAGCGGCGCAATCCGCTCTTTGCCATTTTTCGCGGAGACCTCCGCTATGCTGACCGTTTTGGCGACTATATCACCGACGCCTATTTTGCCGCTGAAAAGCGGGCGAACGCCAGTGATATCGCGCGGCTGAAGAAGATTGACCGGGCGCAGCTCAGCCCGACGGACCAGATCGCTTATGATGTGTTCAAATGGCAGACCGAACAGGCTGCCATTTCCTTCCGGCCGGACATTTTGAAGCTGAACGTCGTCCGTCCGCTCAATCACTTTTTCGGCTTCCACACTTTCTACCCGACCTTTTCCAGCGGAAAGGGCGGCGCACCCTTTGCCACGGTGCAGGACTATGAAAATGGGCTGAAGCGCCACCGCGAGTTCATCATCTTCCTCGACCGCGCCGTTGGCCGCTTCCGTGAAGGGGCCAAGTCCGGCGTTGTCGAAACCAAGATGACGATCAACAACGTGATTGGTCAGCTCGATGCACAGTTGGCGCAGAAGACGGAAGAGTCCCCCTATTTCGGGCCGGTCCAGAACTTCCCCGCCAGTTTCTCGGCAGAGGATAAGGCGCGTCTTTCCGCGGATTACCGCGCGACCATCGAACAGGGCATCTACCCTGCCTATCGCCGCCTGCGCGACTATCTGAAGACTGACTATCTGCCCGTCGCGCGCGATGGCGCGGGCCTGAAATATATGAAGGGCGGCGATAAGCTCTACAAATTGGCCATTGAGAACACGACGACGCTGCCGATGGATGCAGAGACGATCCACAATCTCGGCCTGTCTGAAGTCACGCGCATCAAGACCGGCATGGAGCAGGTGAAGGATGAGGTCGGTTTCAAAGGCACGCTTGCCGAATTCTTCGATTATCTCCGCAATGATCCGCAGTTCAAAAAGCCGACGCGTGATTCGCTGACACAGGGCTATTATGACATCGGCAAGCAGGTTGACGGGAAGATCGGCACCTATTTCTCAACGCTGCCCAAGGCGCCGCTCAAGATCCAGCCCTATGAAGAATTCCGCGAGAAGTATGAGGCAGGTGGATCGTATGAACCCGGCACGCCCGATGGCACGCGCCCGGGCACCTTCTTCTTCAACGCCTATGATCTGCCAAGCCGGACCACGCCGGGCATGACGACGCTTTATCTGCATGAAGGCGCGCCGGGGCATCACTTCCAGATCAGCCTTGCGCAGGAAAATGAAAAACTGCCCAAGTTCATGCGCTTTGGCGGCAACACGGCCTATGTAGAGGGCTGGGCGCTCTACTCCGAAACCTTGGGCTATGAGATGGGCTTCTACAAAGACCCCTATCAGCGCTTCGGCACGCTGTCGGATGAGATGTTGCGCGCCATGCGGCTTGTCGTCGACACCGGCATCCACGCCAAGGGTTGGACGCGTGAACAGTCGATTGAGTATATGCTCGCCAATTCCGATATGGGGAAGACCGACGCGACATCGGAAGTCGAGCGCTATATCGCCATTCCGAGCCAGGCGCTCGCCTATAAGGTCGGCGCGCTCACCATCCAGCGGCTGCGCAAAAAGGCGGAGGCTGAGCTCGGCGCCAAGTTCGACATCCGGGCCTTCCATGAACAGGTGCTGGGCACCGGCGCGCTGCCGCTTGCCGTGCTGGAAAAGAAGATCGACAGCTGGATTGCAGCGTCGAAGTAAGGTGATGTGTAACCCTCTCCCCTTGAGGGAGAGGGCAGGATGAGGGGCGCGCTGCGTCTGCGGTGCATGGATTTGTTCGCGCAGAGACGCAGAGGGCGCGGAAGCAGTGCGTCACCTCCCACCGCTCACCCTGAGCCTGTCGAAGGGTCGTCCTTCCGTTTGGTTTCGGCGAACAGCAAGGACAGTCGTTGACCTTCGGTCGCCTTCGGCTCGACAAGCTCAGGACAAACGGATCATCGCGCACCGCGTTCTTTGCGTCTCTGCGCGAACCATAACTACTGCTCGTCATGCTGAACTTGTTTCAGCATCCATGAACACCTGAGGCAGACTGTCTGGACCGGGGATGCCAATGGACCCTGAAACAAGTTCAGGGAGACGATGGATGGGCCGTTACGCCAAAGCCTCGGCGATTAGCTTCCTTGTGTTCTCAATCCCGTAGAGCGCGATGAAGCTGCCCATGCGTGGCCCTGCGCTCGACCCGAGCAGCGTTTCGTAGAGCGCCTTGAACCAGTCGCGCAGGTTTTCGAACCCGCCGGTCTTGCCGATTTCATAGACGATGTTCTGAATGTCCTCCGCGCTCGTATCTGCCGCCAGCGGGGCGAGTTCGGCATCGAGCCGCTGGAGTGCTGCGACCTCAACGCCTTCTGCCTTGCGGCGCTGGAGCGTCGGGGCGACATGATCGCGGTTATAGGCGAGCGCGAGGTTGATGAGCATCGCCAGTTCGGGGTGCGTCGCCGCACTCGCATCGGGCACATAGTTGGCGAGATAGCCCCACACCTGTGGCGCGGTGGCGTGCGGGCCCATGACACCCGCCAGATTGAGCAGCAGGCCGAAGGTCACCGGCGGCACATCGGCGGGCACATTCCCGTTGTGGATATGGTGCACCGGATTGCCGAGCTTTTGCTCGATCGGTTGGGCTGCATAATTGCCGCGGAACTGGAAATACTCATCCACCGCGCGCGGGATGACGCCAAGGTGCAACTGCTTGGCGCTCTTGGGTTCGCGATAGGCGTAGAAGGCCAGGCTGTCTTCGCTTCCGTAAGACAACCAATCTTCCAGGCTCAGACCGTTGCCCTTGGACTTGGAGATCTTCTCGCCCTTTTCGTCGAGGAACATCTCATAGATCAGCCCCTCCGGCTTGCGGCCGCCAAGGACCTGCGCGATCTTGCCGGACTGGATGCCGCTGTCGGTCAGGTCCTTGCCATACATTTCATAGTCAACGCCGATGGCGACCCAGCGCATCGCCCAGTCGACCTTCCACTGTAGCTTGGACATCCCGCCAAGGATCGATTGGGTGACGGTCTCGCCATCCTCCTCAAAGCTGACCAGACCGGCCTCTGCGTCCACAACTGTCAGCGGCACCTGAAGCACGATGCCGGACTTTTGGCTGATCGGCAGCACGGGCGAATACGTGGCGGCGCGTTCCTTGCGCAGCGTCGGCAGCATGATGTCCATGATCGCCTGATAGCGGCGCAGCACGTTCTTCAACGCCTCGTCAAACACGCCGCCTTCATATTGGGTGGTGGATGACACGAACTCATAGTCAAAGCCGAAGCGGTCGAGGAATTCGCGCAGCATCGCATTGTTGTGCGCGGCAAAGCTGTCAAACTTTTCAAACGGATCGGGAATGCGCGTCAGCGGCTTGCCGAGATGTTCGGTCAGCATCGCCTGATTAGGGACATTGTCGGGCACTTTTCGCAGCCCATCCATGTCGTCGGAAAAGGCGACGAGCTTGGTCGGCAAGTCTGACAGCGTTTCAAAGGCGCGGCGGACCATCGTCGTGCGCAGCACTTCGTTGAAGGTGCCGATATGCGGCAGACCCGATGGACCATAGCCGGTTTCGAAGATGACCGGGCCGTCTTTGCCACCCTTATCCAGGCGTTTGAGCACCTTGCGCGCCTCTTCAAAGGGCCAGGCCTTGGAAAGCATCGCTGCGTCGCGCAAATCGGTCACTTCGTGTTGCTCTTTCGTTCCAGTTGCGCCAATCCCGGCGCGTGTCGATGACTGTTCCTGCCCCTTTGCCTTATCCTGCGCTGCATGCAAGCCATGCCGGCATCTGGATTGCGACACCCGATGGCCGCACGCGGGCCGTGGGCCGGGGTGAGGCGATCTCGATCGCGGCGGAAACGCCTGTCCTCATGCTCAATGCGCCACTGGTCGCCGCCCGGCTTGGCTATGGGGAATTGTCCGGGCTCGACCTGCTGGAATTGTTCGCCTTCCTGTATCCGGCACACTTCATGGTGCCCACGGTGAACGGTTTGGCACGGGTCACAGGCATTGATGTGCCCGAGGATGAAGGCGGTGCCGCCGCGATGTTTGCGCAAGCCGCCGCCAAGTTGCTCGATGTCCTGTCCGGCGATTGGCCGGAACGCGAGGGCGCTTGGACATCGGCACAATCTTTGGCCCGATTGCGCTGGCCTTGGGCACCCTTGGTGCTGGACCGGCTTAAAGCGCCGCCAAAGGATGAGCGCTGGCTGTTCTCCAAATTGCCGGAATGGGAAGAAGCGCCCGTCCGCCCGGCGCCGCGCACCATCAGCCTTGATGAACGCGATGTGGTGGACAGGCTGACAAAGATCACGGGCGCAGGGGCTGAGACGCGCACAGGGCAGCAGGACTATGCGCGCGCCGCCGTCACTGCCTTCCAGCCCCGCACCGCCCGCGATGAGCCGCGCCTTCTGATCTCTGAGGCCGGTACCGGCATCGGCAAGACCTTGGGCTATCTGGCCCCCGCCTCGCTCTGGGCGGAACAGGCAGGCGGGCCGGTCTGGATTTCCACCTACACCAAAGCACTGCAACGTCAGCTGACGGCGGAGACGGCGCGCGTCTATGGCAGTGAGGCGGCGGCGCGCGGCAAGGTTGTGATCCGCAAAGGCCGCGAGAATTATCTCTGCCTGCTCAATCTGGAAGATGCCTTGCAGGGTGGCTTTGCCGGCCGTGCGGCGATCCTCGCGCATCTCGTGGCGCGCTGGGCAACGTTCAGCCGCGACGGTGACATGGTGGGGGGCGATCTGCCCGGCTGGTTGCCGACTTTGTTCCGGCGCAATGGCTCAACCGCACTCACCGACCGGCGCGGCGAATGTGTTTATGCCGGGTGCCCGCATTACCGGAAGTGTTTCATCGAACATGCTGCGCGCGCCTCGGCGCAGGCGGATCTCGTCGTCGCCAACCATGCGTTGGTCATGGTCAATGCCGCGCGCGGGCGGGAAGAGGGCACACGCCCGACGCGCTATGTGTTTGACGAAGGCCATCACCTGTTTGACGCAGCCGATACGATGTTTGCAGCCGCCCTGACGGGGCAGGAGGCCATTGAACTGCGCCGCTGGATCATCGGCCCCGAAGGCAAATCACGCGGGCGCCGTCGCGGGCTGGCAGCACGGCTGGCCGATGTGGCGAGCTATGACTCAGAAGGGTCGTCGGCCATTTCGGCAGCGGCAAATGCGGCCGCCGCGCTCCCGTCGGATGGCTGGTTGCAGCGCATTGCCGAAGGTGCGCCCTTTGGCCCGATTGAGGCGATGTTGGGGGCCGTGCGCGGGCTCGTCTTTGCGCGTTCGGCAGAAGGCGATGCGGGCTATGGGCTGGAAACCGAGGCCGCCCAGCTGGACGGCCCCTTGCTGACCGCCGTGGAGCCTGCCTGTCAGGCGCTCGATGCGTTGCTCCGCCCGCTTGTCACGCTCGGCCGGCGGCTGGAGGCAGTGATTGAGGAGGGGCCGGATTGGCTCGATGGGCAGGCGCGGGCGCGGGTCGAAGGTGCGCGCGCAAGCCTGAGCTGGCGGGTCGATACTATTGGCGCTTGGCTGTCCATGCTTGCGCGGCTGGGCGGGCCTGTGGACCCGGACTTTGTCGATTGGCTGACGGTCGACCGGATTGAGGGGCGTGAGGTTGATATTGGCCTCAGGCGGCATTGGCTGGACCCGACCCGGCCTTTTGCGGCGACCGTTTTGAAGCCCGCGCACGGCGCGCTCATCACCTCGGCGACGCTGAAAGGCGGGGAGGGGTGGGACGTGGCCGATGCACGGACGGGGGCGCTGCACCTGTCGGCACCGCCCGTCCATTTCGAGGCCCAAAGCCCATTCAACTATGCCGCGCAATCCGAAGTCATCATCGTCACCGATGTGAAGCGCGGCGATGTGCCGCAACTCGCCAACGCCTTTGCCCGGCTGGTGGCGGCTTCCAATGGCGGGACGCTGGGCCTGTTTACCGCGATCCGGCGGCTGCGTGCTGTCCACGCCCGCATCGCCGACCGTTTGGCGCGAGAGGGCCTGCCGCTCTACGCGCAACATGTGGACCCGATTGATACCGGCACCCTCGTCGATATTTTCCGCGATGATCCCCGCTCCAGCCTGCTGGGCACCGATGCGCTGCGCGACGGGGTCGACGTACCGGGGGAGTCGCTGCGGATGGTGGTGATGGAAGGCGTGCCTTGGCCCAAGCCGACGGTGCTCCACACTGCCCGCCGGGCGGCAGGCGGTGGGTCTCTCTATGATGACCGGCTGATCCGCGCGCGGATGGCGCAGGCCTTTGGCCGCCTCATTCGGCGGCAGGAAGATCGCGGCATTTTCGTTTTGCTCTCCTCTGCCGTCCCATCGCGGTTGCTGACAGCCTTTCCGGCGGGCACGCCGGTGCGACGCATGACGCTTGATGAGGCGGTTTTGGAAGTGACGCGGACGCAATCCACCCTTCCAACCGGCGTCGCTTTGCCGCATGAAGCGGGTTCATGAAGACGCTCACCCTCTTTCGCCATGCCAAGTCAGGATGGGACGCGCCCGTCTCGCGCGATTTTGATCGGCCGATCAATGAACGCGGCATCAAAGGCGCTAAGCTCATTGGCCGCCATCTACGGACAAAGGGCTGGACGTTCGACTATGTGATGTCCTCGCCCGCCGTGCGCTGCACCGAAACGCTCGATGCATTGTGGGAAGGCTATGGCGAAATCCTTCACCCCAATTGGGACCGCCGCATCTATCTGGCGTCCGGCGCGACGTTGCTCGATGTTGTGCAGGACCTACCGGATGAGGCCTCGTCGGTGCTGATGTGCGGGCACAATCCGGGGTTGGAAGATTTGATTTTGATGCTGGTGCCCGATGTGGCCGGGGATCTTCTGCGCGATGAGGTGGAGATGAAGTTCCCCACCGCGGCGGCTGCAGAATTGCAGTTTGAGGCGGATAGCTGGAGTGCGGTTGCCACCGGCAAGGCGACCTTCACCCGAATGATCCGCCCGCGGGATTTGGATGCGACGCTCGGCCCGCAGATGGACCGGGATTAAGCCCGCGCTGCGGCGAGGGCGGTTTTCAGCCGGTCCCGAATCAAAACAAGATCGGGAATATAGCTTGGCGGTGAGGCTGGCGGCGCAGGCGGCGACACCTGAGGCGCGCTTGAGGCCGCCACAGGTTCAGCACTTTCAGATGGGGTGGCCGTCTTTCCGGTCAGCACCTTCTGCACGCCTTTGACGGTATAGCCTTCAACGTTCAGCAACTGGTGGATGCGGCGCACGAGCACCACATCGTCCGGCCGATAATAGCGGCGGTTGCCCGCGCGCGTCAGCGGCCGCAGTTTGGAAAACTTGGTTTCCCAGTAGCGCAGAATATGCTGCGGAACGCCAAGCTCAGCGGAAAGCTCGCCAATGGTCAGCAACGCTCCAGGCGCTTTGTCAGCCATTGGCGATGCTCACCGATTAGGCCTCTTGGGCGACGTTGGCCCGCATCATCTGGCTGGCGCGGAACGTCAGCACGCGGCGCGGTGCGATTGGCACCTCAACACCTGTTTTGGGATTGCGGCCCACGCGTGCACCCTTGTCACGCAGCAGGAAGCTTCCAAATCCGGAAATCTTTACATTCTCGCCCTTTGCGAGCGCATTTGACATGTGATCGAGAATCGATTCGACAAGTTTTGACGATTCAGCCTTGGACAGGCCGACATTCTTGTGAAGAGATTCAGCAAGATCGGCTCGTGTCAGAGTACCATCCCCCGCCATTACGCAACTCCCCCTCTCAGATAGTGGTCACAGTTCTTCATATCGAATTGGCGCGGAACGTCAATTGCGCGAATTGGTTAGTAACGGACGGCTGCCGCACCCCAGGTGAAGCCGCCACCCATGGCTTCGAGCACCAGCAACTGGCCGCGCTGGATGCGCCCGTCGCGCACGGCGGTGTCCAGCGCCAGCGGCACGGAGGCGGCGGACGTGTTGGCATGCTGATCCACGGTCACGACGATCTGGTCTTTGGACAGCCCCAGCTTGCGCGCCGTCGCATCAAGGATGCGGGCATTGGCCTGATGCGGGACGACCCAGTCGACATCCTGCGGGGTCAGGCCTGCGGTGTCGAGCACTTCGCCCAGCACCGTCGCCAGATTGACGACGGCATGGCGGAACACTTCGGACCCCTTCATGCGGACATGGCCGACCGTGCCCGTCGTGGACGGGCCTCCGTCGACATAGAGGAGTTCATTGTGGCGGCCATCGGCATGGAGGCTGGTCGACAGGATGCCGGCCTCGCCATCTTGTCCTTCAAGCACGACGGCGCCTGCCCCATCGCCGAACAGAACGCAGGTCGTGCGGTCTTCCCAATCCAGGATGCGGCTGAAGGTTTCGGACCCGATAACGAGCGCGCGCTTTACATTGCCCGCGCGGATCATCGCATCGGCAACCGAGAGCGCATAGAGAAAGCCTGAACAGACGGCCGCCACGTCAAAGGCGATACAGTCATTGATGCCGAGCATCGCCTGCACCTTGGTGGCGCTGGCGGGAAAGGTCTGGTCGGGCGTGGCGGTGGCCAGAACGATCAGATCAATGCTGGCGGCATCCACACCGGCGGCTTCGAGGGCCTTGGCAGCCGCGTCGGCGCCCAGCGTTGCGGTTGTTTCGCCTTCACCGGCAATATGGCGGAAGCGAATGCCGGTGCGCGCCACGATCCACTCATCT
Organism: uncultured Sphingomonadales bacterium; assembly: GCA_903958285.1. Classification (GTDB taxonomy): domain Bacteria; phylum Pseudomonadota; class Alphaproteobacteria; order Sphingomonadales; family Sphingomonadaceae; genus Aquisediminimonas. The sequence continues at coordinate 16,452 of CAJBSR010000348.1, read as the reverse complement.
GAGGTGTCGACGCGCTGGGCCAGTTCATCATTCGAAACACGGTGTTTGGGAAGGGCCGATCCTGTCCCGAGAATGACCGCGCGTAATGTCACTTGCCGTTCGCCTTGATGAGCGCGAGATCTTCAGCGATCCGCTGGGTAATGTTGGCGTCGACCAGCTTGGCGGCAACGCCGACGGCATTGGCAACACCTTTGGGGCTCGCACTGCCATGGCTTTTAACGACCACGCCGTTGAGGCCAAGGAAGACCGCGCCATTGTGATTGTCGGGGTCAAGGTGATGGCGCATCAGCTCGGTCGCCGGACGCGAGATGAGGAAACCGAATTTGGACCGGATCGAGCTTGTAAAGGCGCGGCGCAACAGGTCCGTCACGAAGCGGGCGGTGCCCTCCATCGTCTTCAGCGAGATGTTCCCGGAAAATCCGTCGCACACCACAACATCGGTCAGGCCGCGGGCAATCTTGTCGCCTTCGATAAAGCCTTCAAAGTTCATGTGCAGATGGTCTGCCGCGCGCAGGGCGGCGGCGGCATCACGAATCTCTTCGGTGCCCTTTTGGTCTTCGGTGCCGATGTTGAGCAACGAGACGCGCGGGCGTTCAATGCCCAGCGCAATGCGCGAATAGGCAGCCCCCATGATCGCGAACTCGACGAGGTTGCGCGTTTCGCATTCGGTGTTGGCGCCCAGATCCAGCATGACGAAATCTTTTTCGCCAAGGCTGGGGAGGAGGGCTGCGAGCGCGGGGCGGTCAATGCCTGGCATGGTGCGCAGGGCCAACTTCGCCATCGCCATCAGTGCGCCGGTATTTCCGGCGGACACAGCAGCCCCTGCCCGACCCTGCTTCACAGCGTCTATGGCAAGCCCCATGCTTGTCGTCTTGGCACGGCGGATTGCTTGGCCTGCGCGTTCGCTGCCGTCGATCGCTTCGGGGGCGTGGATGATGTCCGACGCCGCCCGCAGGTTCGGGTGCTGGTCAAGTGCCGCGTTGATCTCGGCTTCATCGCCGACAAGGTCAAAGGTCAGCCCCGGCCATTGACGGCGCGCAAGGGCGACACCGGCCAGCATCACTGCTAGCCCTCCATCGCCCCCCATGGCGTCAATTGCGATGCGCGGCGCTTCGGCCACTTGCCCGTCTCCTGTGGTTCAGGCGACGGGATTAGTCGGCGGCTGCGACGATTTCGCGACCGTTATAGTGACCGCAAGCCTGGCAAAGATTGTGCGGCAGCTTCAGTTCGCCACAGTTCGGGCATTCCTGAAACGTGGTGGCCGTCAGCGCATCATGGCTGCGACGCATGTTCCGCCGCGACGGCGAGGTTTTTCTTTTAGGGACGGCCATTTCGGCACCTTATTCGATTGAGTGATCACAAACCTTGGCCAACAATCCCGCAACCGAAAACGAATCCGGGGCCGCCCAAGCGAAGGCGCGCGTATAGCGAAATTTCGCGCGGTTGCAAGCGTGGGCGCCGCGTGGCAGGGTCCGCCCACCCAACAGGAGGGGAAGAAGATCATGATTTTACCCGTAACTTTGACATTCGTCGGCGTCGCTGCCCTCGTCAATCTGTGGCTCGCCATCCGCTGTGGGCAGGCGCGCACAACAGAGAAGGTCTCCATCGGCGACGGTGGCAGTGAAGCCGTCATCCGCCGGATGCGCGCGCACTCTAACTATATTGAGAACACGCCCTTTGTCCTCATCATGATTGCCGCGATTGAGCTCGCCAACACGCCGGGTGCCGCACCAACCTGGCTCTGGATTGTGGCAGGCGTCTATTTCCTTGGCCGTGTCGCACATGGCATCGGCATGGATGGCGGGACGCTTGGCAAGGGCCGGATGGTTGGCACGATCATCACCATGCTGACGCTCTTGGGTCTGGCCGCGTATTGCATCTCCATTCCCTATACATCGGCAGGGCAGATCCAGCCGGCGAGTGAGGTTGACCTCTCCGTTTCCGAAACGGTGCCTGCAAACTAATAGACACCCATTGCAAGCCCCGCTGCCAGAGCCAGACCGAGGTCCTGGCAGCGGGCAAGCGCTTCGGGCGGGATCGTCTTGGGCGCGAGTATCTCTTCGGGCGTCTGCGCATGGGTGCACAGGATGAGAGGATCGGCCACCGCCTTCATCCGCCAGCCCAAAGCGATCCGCGCAATCTGCCGCGCCGCACCCTCCCCGTCTGACCCGGCACAGATCATTGCGGCATAAGGCCGCCCCTCGATCTTTCCGAGTACGAGGTAATAAGCCCGATCAAAGAAATCCTTCATTACGCCCGCCATGGAGGCTAGGTTCTCCGGACAGGCGAAGATGACGCCGTCGGCGGCGATCAGATCGTCGGGGGTGGCGTCTGTAGCGGTCAGCAGGCGGGCAGTGACGCCCGGTTCCTGTTCTGCGCCTGCAAGGGCTGCGCGCGCCATCGCTTCGGTGCCGCCGGTGCGGCTGTGGTAGAGGATGAGGAGGGTGGTCATGGCCCCATCCTATCCGTTCGTCCCGAGCGAAGTCGAGGGATGTGGTGCGAGCGTGTCTCGACTTCGCTCGACACGAACGAGGGATAGCGCATAAATAACCAAATAGGTAAAAATACCTTGACATTTCTCTCCTGATCTGTCAGATGGGGTGAACTGAAGCGGACGACTCGGGGCCAGATGCCCCGTCCCGCTTCCTCCCCCAATTCCGGAGACACTCCATGGCCTTTGCCAAGCCGCGTGCGGACGCGCAGAACGGTGCGTCGGGTTTTGATGCCCGTGCCCGCAAGCTCTTTCTGGAACATTTGGCACTCACCTCCAATGTCGCGGCCTCGGCGCGCAAGGCAGGCGTGGCTTCATCGCGGGTGTATGCGCTGAAGCGGAAGAATCCCGACTTTGCCCGCGATTGGCAGGTGGCGTTGTCCGAGGGCTTTGCCCGGCTGGAGGCGGAATTGTTGGCGGAAGCTTTGCGGACCATTTCGGGCAAAGTCTCAGACGCCACGCTCAAGTCCCGCGCGCAAAAACATCGGCTCGCGCTGGCTTTGCTGGCGATGCACCGCAGCTCGGTTCGGGGTGTGCCCAAGCCGATCGTCAAGGCGGATAACAGCGCCGAAATTGCCAAGCGCGTCGAGGCCAAGCTGTTGGACATGCGGGCGCGGGTGAAGGCGGCCAAGGCCGCCAATGACTGATCTCCCCAATCATGTTCTGCAGGTCGCGACTGTCGATGACAGCGTTTACGCCAAATGGCTGAAAGCAAACCGCACGCGGCTGGCCCAGATCGCCTTTGACTGGTCGTTCTGGCGCAGGCCGGATCAGGCCGAACCCGCCGGCGATTGGCGGTGCTGGCTCCTTTTGGCCGGACGCGGCTTTGGCAAGACGCGCACAGGTGCCGAATGGGTGCGGGCGCGGGCTGAAGCCGATGGTCGGCTACGGATCGCACTGGTCGCCGCCACCATGGCCGATGCCCGCGCGATCATGGTGGAGGGGGAAAGCGGGCTCTTGTCCATCGCGCCGGAAGATATGCGGCCCAATTTCGAGCCCTCGCTGCACCGGCTGGTCTGGCCCAATGGCGCCATAGCCAAACTCTATTCCGCCGCAGAGCCGGAAGGCCTGCGCGGTCCCGAACATCACATCGCCTGGGCAGATGAATGTGCCAAATGGGATAATGCAGATGCCGTTTGGGACAATATGGCGATGAGTTTGCGACTGGGCACCCATCCGCAGGTCATGGCCACCACCACGCCGCGCCCGGTGCCGCTGATCCGGCGGCTCATGGCCGAGGAGGGTGTCCACACAACGCGCGGACGCATGGTGGACAATGCGCTCAACCTCGCCGCGCCGTTTGTGACGGCGATGCAGTCGGTTTATGCGGGCACCCGCTTGGGCCGACAGGAGCTCGACGGCGAACTGATCGACGATGTCGATGGCGCTTTGTGGACGCGGGAGATGATGGACATGGCCCGGACGGCTGCAGTGCCGCAATTGGCGCGCACCATCATCGGCGTTGATCCCCCCGCCGGCCGCAAGGGCGATGCCTGCGGGATTGTCGCCGCCGCGCTGGGCACAGACGGGCTGGCTTACGTCCTGGAAGATGCCAGCCTCTCCGGCGCCTCGCCCGAAGGCTGGGCGCGCCAGGTAGCGGCGTGTGCGGCAAAACACGGCTCTGACCGCGTGATCGCCGAAGCCAATAATGGCGGGGATATGGTCGAAAGCGTCCTGCGAGGTGCGGCGCCCACCCTCCCTGTCCGCCTTGTCCACGCCGCACGCGGCAAGGTGGCGCGAGCCGAGCCGGTCGCTGCACTCTACGAACGCGGGAAGGTCCGCCACGCGGGCCGTTTTCCCGAGTTGGAAGATGAACTCTGCGGGCTGTGCACCGGCGGTGCCTATCACGGCCCGGGGCGCTCCCCTGATCGGGCAGATGCCTTGGTCTGGGCGGTGACCGAATTGATGTTGAAGCCCAGCGGGCCGGAACCTCGGGTGCGGGTCCTTTAAATAGGACATCCCCCAACCACCCGCTCATCCTGAGCTTGTCGAAGGATTGCCCTTATTGGGCGACTCATTTCGAAGAACAGCAAGAACAGTCCTTCGACAGGCTCAGGACAAACGGAGTGTCGAGTTGCCACCCTTCGACAGGCTCAGGGCGAGCGGCGTTGGCGGGCCGGTCACCAATAACCCATTTGGAGAAAAAGATGAAACTCTTTGGCTGGAAATCGGCCGTGCGGGCGCCTGCGCGTCCGGCGCTGACGCGGGTGGCGAACTGGATCAGCGGGGAATGGCCGCGCGCCTATGAAGTGCAGCTGCGGGAGCTCTACCTTGGCTGCGCCATCGCCCAGCGTGCGGTGCGCCTGGTGGCGGAAGGCGTGGCGTCGATCCCCTTTGTCGCGAGTGATGACGCGGCGGGGAAACTGGTCTCCGCCACATCAGGCGGGCAGGCGCTGCTGGAGACACTCGCCACGCAGTTGCTTCTGCACGGCAATGGCTATGTCCAGCTGCTGACCGATCCGGCGGGGACGCCTGTTGAACTCTTCGCCCTGCGCCCGGAACGCGTCTCGGTGGAGGCGGATGCGCGCGGCTGGCCGGTGGCCTATCGCTATAAAGCGGGTGATGCGGCCACGTCGCTGCCGTCCGACGGCGTCATCCATATCCGCACGCACCATCCGCTCGATGACCATTATGGTCTGGGCAGTCTGGATGCAGCGGCCGGACCCATGGCGGTCCACCGCGCGGCGATGACCTGGAACAAGGCGCTGCTCGACAATGCGGCGCGACCCTCCGGCGCTTTGGTGCATGAGGCGGGCGAGCAATTGTCTGCTGAACAGTTTGACCGGCTGCGCGAGGAGCTGGCTACTGGCTTTGCGGGCGCGAAGAATGCCGGTCGCCCGATGCTGCTGGAAGGCGGTTTGCGCTGGCAGGCGCTGTCGCTGACGCCCGCCGATATGGACTTTGCGGCGCTGAAGGCCGCCGCCGCCCGCGACATTGCGCTCGCCTTCGGGGTGCCACCGGTGCTGCTCGGCCTGCCGGGCGACGCGACCTACGCCAATTACCGCGAGGCCAATCGCGCTTTGTGGCGTCAGTCGATCCTGCCGCTGGCGGGGAAGATCCTCGACGCCATTGCCGAAGGCCTCTCCCCCCATTTCGCCGGCCTCACCCTGCGCGTTGATGCGGACCGCGTGCCGGCCTTGAGCGAAGACCGCGAACGGCTCTGGGCACAGGTGACGGCGGCGGACTTTCTGACACCCGAAGAGAAGCGCGCGCTTGTGGGCTTGGCCCCGCTGGAGACGGACCAATGACCAACTCAAACATGCTCATCCATCTCGCCGCCCAAGCGGAAGCGCGTGGATCAGACCTTGTGACGCTGCGGGCGCTCATCGAAGAAGCGTCGGACCTTGGGGCGGCGCGTGCGCTCGCCCGGCTGGGCCTGTCGGACGACAGCGCGGCGAAAGACATGGCCGAACTGCGGGAGCTTTTGTCCGCCTGGCGTGACGCCAAGACCACGGTGCGCAAGGCCGTGCTCGGCTGGCTGGTGCGCGGGGCGCTGGCGCTTCTGCTTGTCGGTCTCGCCGTCCGGCTGGGCCTGAGCGAACTGATCGCCAAATGACAGTGACGGTCCGTTTCGCAGGCTATGCCGCCATTTTCGATCATCCCGACAGAGGCGGAGACATCATCCGCAAAGGCGCCTTTGATGGCGCAAGGGCCGGGCTTCCTGTCTTGTGGTGTCATGACGCCGCCCGCCGGATCGGCACAGTTGATACGCTCATGGAGGATGACCGCGGTCTGCGCGTCACTGGCACCATCACCGGACGCGCCGTCCCTATCGGGCAGGGCCTGTCCTTTGGCTACCGGGTCCGCGCGGCGGGAAAGACTGGGCCTTTCCGGGAACTCAACGCGCTTGACCTTATCGAGGTCAGCCTCGTCGCGCAGCCGATGCAACCGCTGGCGCGCGTCATCGCCACACACCCTCAATCCGGCGAGCCCCAATCAACCGAATCCCAAACAGGAGAAACTGCATGGACTATGAAGTGAAGGCTGATGCCATTGATGCGGCATTTGACACCGTGGAGGTGCCGCCGGTGATCGCCAACCGCCCCGCGCTCTCGGGTGCCCGCGCGACAGACCCGGCGCGCGCCGCGTTCATCGACGGCTATGTCCGTCGCGGCACCGATGTCGAACTCAAAAGCTTTACCGGCACGACCGGGCCCGATGGCGGCTTTGCCATCCCGCGGGAGATTGACGGCAATATCGACGCGCTGCTGAAGGCGGCCTCCCCCATCCGTCAGATCGCCAATGTCGTGCGTGTCGGCTCGGCAGGCTATCGTAAGCTGGTGACGCAGAACGGCGTTTCCTCCGGCTGGGCCTCCGAAACACAGGCGCGTCCGGAAACCGGCACGCCGACCTTCAATGAAGTCATCCCAAGCTTTGGCGATCTTTATGCCAATCCGGCCGCCACGCAGGCGATGCTCGATGATGCGGCGTTTGACGTCGAAGGCTGGCTGGCGAGCGAAATCTCCGCTGAATTCGCCAAGGCAGAGGGCACAGCGTTCGTGTCGGGCAGTGGCACCAACCGGCCGCGTGGCTTTTTGACCGGCACGCCTGTCCTCACCGGCGATGCGACCCGCGCTTTTGGTGTCCTTCAATATGTGCCGACAGGGGCCGCCGGTGCCTTTGCCACCAACCCGCAGGACAAGCTCGTTGATCTCGTCCACACGCTGCGTGCGCCTTATCGTCAGGGGGCGGTGTGGGTGATGAATTCAGCGACACTCGCGGTCATCCGCAAGTTCAAGACGACCGATGGCGCCTTCCTCTTCCAGCCGGGTCTGGTCGCGGGCCAGCCCAATACGCTGCTCGGCTATCCGGTGGTGGAAGCAGAAGACATGCCCGACATTGCGGCCAACAGCCATTCGATCGCGTTCGGCAATTTCAAGGCGGGGTATCTGATCGCCGAGCGGGCGGAGACGACGGTGCTGCGTGATCCTTTCACCAACAAGCCGTTCGTCAATTTCTACGCGACCAAGCGCGTGGGCGGGTCGGTCTCCAATTCCGAGGCGATCAAGCTGCTGAAATTCTCAGTGAGCTGATCGGCCTGGCCTCTCCCGCGCTCTCGGGCCGGGAGAGGCCGTTCCTTCCCCTTTTTCGATTGAATGGAGGCCCCCATGCCTGATCCCTTTGCCGCGTCTGCTGATAGCGTCACTTCGCCTGCCGAAGATGCCGCAGCACTTGTGCCGCATGACACCAATCCCGTCGTCACCACCCCCAAGGCGCTGTTCATCGGCACCGGCGGCCATATCGTGATGCGCGGTGTGAGCGGCACGGCAGACGTCACCTTCCGCAATGTGCCCTCTGGCTCTGTGCTGCCGTTCCGCCCCGGCTTCGTCCGTGCAACGGGGACGACGGCGGCTGACATCGTGGCGCTTTACTGATGACGGGTCTGGGCTTTGACACCGGGCTCGCGCTGACCCAGCGCCCGTCGGGCGGCGCGGCCGGGCCAGTGGCGCCGGTCCCTGCCAATCTGCGGTTTCTGATCTATGGCGACAGCCGCACGGCAGATGGCAAGACCACGACCAATACCGCCAATGGCCTCATCCAAGGGACGCAGAACCTTGGCTATACACCTTGGCTCGAGCTCTTGTCGGCCTATAAATTGCGGATTGCGCGCAACGCCAATTTTACGGTGCCCGCCTCCACGACCTATCAGGGTGCAGCCCTCCCCCGGCAAAACGCCAATGGGGTGGCGACGGCAGGCGATGCCTGGCGGTCGGAAGGTGCAGTCAACTTTTCCGACAATAAGGGCGCGGACTTTGCCAACACGCATGAAGCCGGGATCGGCATTCTGCTCTATGGCACCAATGACCAGATCGTGTCCGATGCGGGCTATCTGACCGCCTCACGCACCAACATTCTGACGATCCTCAACACAGCACCCAACAAGGTGTGGATCGTCTGCAATGAACTGCCCAAGGGCGTGAACGACAACGGCACGCTGGGTGGGCAGAGCGTCACCGCCAACTTCAAAGCTTTTTCGGATTGGCTGCTGACGCTCGATTACGCCTCGGGCCATGCCAATGCGCGGGCGAATGTGATCGTCGTCGATACATGGGGCGAGTTTGTCGATGCGGCGTCAGGGACGCTCTACCGCAACAAGCAGGGCTATCTGCGCGACGGCCTGCACTGCACGGGCTTTGGCGCAAAGCGGATCGCGGCCAAGATTATCGAGCGGCTGTCGGCCATCTGGCCCAATTGGGCAGCACTTCCGGCGCAGATCACTTGGCCGACGGCCAATGGGCTGGCGTCTTTGGGGGCAGCGCAGCCCTCCATCATGTCCAACTCGATCTTCACGCCGGGGACGAACGGCAGCGTGCTCGGCACGTGGGGCGTAGCGCCGCTGCCGGTGAATATTCCGCAGGGCTGGACCTTCTTCGTCACCGGGTCGGGCGCGGGCATGTCGTGCGTTGTCGAAAAGGGTGTCGAGACCGACCCCGGCGGCTTCCCGGTCTTCAAGCTGACGATCTCAGGCACACTCGCTGCCAATTCGAACTGCACGATCCAAGTCTATCAGCTGGCGTCGCTGGCGAACCTGTTCGCCAATGGCTGGCTGACGATCAACGACAGGCTGCGCGGTGTGGCGCGGATGCGGGTGGAGGCAGGTGCGCAATATTTCAGCGGGGCCTCGCTCTCGCTCATCGTGCAAAGCCCGACAACGAACAAGTTTCTGACCGGCTTCACCGGGCGCGGCGGCTCCGTCATCAACATGTCCGCCCCTGCCTTCCTCGATTGCCATGACGGCAGTTGGTTGGACTATTGCACCGAAGTTCTGGACTTTCAGGACCCCGGCAAGGTCGCGCTCGGCCAGAACATGGCGGCGCAAAGCGACATCAGCCAGATACAGGTGCGCGCCGACCTTGATTTCCGCAACCTGACGGCTGCCGTGCAGAACGTCGCCGCCACCGTCCGCCTGTCGCGGGTCGGGGCGATGCGCGTCGCGGCCTGACCACTCCTTCACCAACGGGGATATGACCATGATTGAACCGAGCCCTATTCCGGGCGCGCTGCTGGTGCCTGCGCGCGATGAGGCGAAGGCCTATCTGCGCATCGACCATGCCGACGAAGATGCGCTGCTTGACCGGCTGATTGCGGATGCCGCAGCGCTGGCCGAAGCCTTTACCGCGCAGGTGCTTCTGCAACGCCCGCTGACCGAAATCCTGAGCGCAGGCTCTGGCTGGCAACGTTTGTCGAGCGCACCGGTGCGCAGCATCACGGGCGTTGAAGGACTGCCGGCGGATGGCGCCGCCTTTCCTTTGCCGGTGGGGGATTATGGCATCGATATTGATGCCCATGCCCAAGGCTGGGTGCGCGTGATCCAGCCAGCATCGGCGGGGCGGGTGCGTGTATCGCTCAGCGCAGGCCTCTCCGCCGATTGGGCGGGCCTGCCGGAACCGGTGCGGCTCGGCATCCTCCGGTTGGCCGCGCACATCCATGCGCACCGCGATGCCGCAGATGATGTCGGCCCGCCTGCCGCCGTTGCAGCGCTGCTCCGTCCCTGGCGTCGGCTGCGTCTGGCATGAGCGTGGAATTGGCAGGCGCGCTGCGCGAACGCGTGACTATTGAACAACCCAATCCCGCGCGGGATGCGCTGGGCGGACGGACGGGCGGCTATCTCTACGATGGTGCGGCCTGGGCGGCGATCACACCGCTTATGCCCGCAGATCTCACCGCCGCAGAGGCGCTCTCCGCGCTGCCCCGCTGGTCGGTCACGCTGCGCAAACGGGAAGGCATTGGCCCCGGCACACGGCTGGTCTGGCGCGGTCGATATTTGCGCGTGCGCAGTGTCGTGAGTGATCCGCAAGCGCCCGCCCAAATGGTGCTCAGCTGTGAGGAAGTCCGCTGATGTTTGAACGGATCATCGGGAAGGCGCAGGCCGTGGCCGCGCAAAGGCGCAACGCACAGATTGAACGTCTGGCGCAGGTCACACCGCCACCGGGCATTACGATCACCCGCACTGAGGAAGGCGTTGTCCTCTCGGGCAAGCGCTTGCGCCGCCGCCTTATCACTGATCCTGCGCTGCGGAGTTTCGGGCGATGAGCGTGGTGATCGACCTGCAACAGTCCGTCGTCGCGCATCTGTCGGCCGACCCGGCTTTGGCTGAACTGACCGGCGTCTATGACGGGCCTCCGCCGCGTGCCGCCTTTCCTTATGCCGCCATCGGCGACGGGCTGGTGACCGATTGGAGCACCAAAACCGAGCAGGGTCGGGAGATCCGCTTTGCGATGACCTTGTGGGATGACGGGGAAGCGCCTGCGCGGCTGCACCGTCTGACCGGCGCCGTTGAAGCTGCGATGGCGACCCTGCCGCATACGCTCGAGGGCGGGCAGATCGTCAGCCTCATGTTCCTGCGCACTCTCATCGCACGGGACGCGGCCGGCCCTTGGGCAGGACTTGTCGAACACCGCATCCGCATCCTTCAAGACTAGGAGATTTGATATGCCAGCAGAAAAGGGCAGCGCCTTCCTTTTGAAAGTCGGCGATGGCGCGTCGCCGCCCGTCTACCAGACCGTGGCGGGCCTCAGGACAACGCAACTCAGCATCAATGGCGAGGCTGTTGTCATCACGCATAAGGGCTCGGGCGGTTGGCGCGAGCTGCTGTCGGGTGCCGGTGTGCGGTCGGTTTCAGTGTCGGGCGCGGGTATTTTCACCGGCTCGGCGGCCGAGACGCGGATCAAGACCAATGCCCTGTCGGGTGTACTCGATGACTATGAGCTGAGCTTTGAAAGCGGCGAACGGCTGCGGGGTAAGTTCCTCGTCGCGCGGCTTGATTATGCGGGCGATTTCAATGGGGAGCGCAACTACACGCTCGCGCTCGAAAGCTCCGGCCCGGTGACAAGCCTGTGAGCAGCGCCAATCCCGCACGCGGCGAGGCGGTGGTCGCGGGTCATGTGTTGCGCCCGACCTTCTCCGCACTTGTGGCAGCTGAAGCTGAGCTTGGCCCGCTCTTCGCACTGGTGGAGCAGGCAGCGGACGGGCGGCTGGCTCTGTCTGAAATGGTCGCCTTGTTCTGGCATTGCCGGGTGCAAGAGGATCTGCGGCGCGAGGCTTTTGCCGATGCCGTTGTGCGCGGCGGGCTGGCGGCGGCGACGCCTGCGCTGCGCATCCTGCTTGGCCAGATCCTGCAAGGGCGATGAGCTTTGCCGATGCGGCCGGGCGCTTGGCCGGACTGGCGGGCGCCTTGCTCGGCTGGCCGCCGGAGATGTTCTGGTCGGCCACACCGGCGGAGCTCGCAGCAGTGCTGACCGCGCTCTCCCCCCAATCCGAAACGGCCGGCGCCGATGATCTGGCGCGGTTGAAGGAGATGTATCCCGATGGATGAGGAAATCGAACGGCTGGTCGTTGCCGTCCGTGCTGACACACAAGGCTTTGCCCGTGATGTGGCGACGATGCGCGGCACGCTGGAAGGACCATTCGGCGAGGGCGTGGACCGGGCGGGTCGGCTGCTCGAAGGGTCGCTGACCCGGGCGCTGCGCACCGGCAAATTGGGCTTTGATGATCTGAAGCGTGTCGCGCTGTCGACCTTATCAGAGATTGCGGCGTCTGCGCTCCGCACCGGGCTCGGCAGTCTTGGTGGCGGCACATCCGGCGGACTGCTTGGCCTTGGCACGACGCTGGTCGGGTCGCTCCTCGGTCTGCCCGGTCGGGCGACCGGCGGGCCGGTGGCGCCGGGGCGCGGCTATCTGGTTGGCGAGCGGGGGCCGGAAGTGTTCGTCCCCACATCAAGCGGACAGATCGCAGCGCCCTCAACGGGTGGCGCAAGAGAGGTGCGCGTCTCGATCAACGTCAACGCACCGGCCGGTGCCGCGCCGGAGATGCTCGCGCGCTCCAGCCGCCAGATCGCCCGCGCGGTTCGTAACGCGATGCGCGAGGGGAATTGAGCGATGGCCTTTTGGTTTGCCAAGCCCGGCGATGCGCAGCAGCATGCCCATCTGAAGCGCTTTGACCCGGCCTATTGGACGGTCAACTTCCCGCGTCCGATGATGGCGTCGGTCGTCACGCAAGGCGATCACGGTCTGCGCGTTGATGCCGTTTTTTACCGTGCCAATGATCTGGCGGGGCTGATCTGGGCGTCTGAGGACACGGACGATCATCCCCTCCTCGCTTATGAAACACAGCGCGATTACCGCGGGCTGACTTTGTCTTTCCGCTGGCGGTCCTCAGGCGTGCTGCCGCTGGATGCGGTCAATGGCCCGACGCTGACGATCGAGGGCCGCGATGCCGATGGCGCGCGGCTTTCTGATCTCGCTGTGCAGGCCTCTACCTATGGCGCCAGCATTCCGCGCCTTTATGGCCGCATGCGCGTGTCGGGCACTGTCATTTGGGCGACCGACTTGCGCGAGGAACGCCAAAAGGTCTCCCAAGGTAAGGGCCGCCCCAAGGCGACGGTCTATAGCTATTCGGCGTCGTTCGCGGTGTTGCTTTCCGCTCGCCCCATTCGGGGGATTGGACGTATCTGGGCTGACGGCACGTTGCTGCGCGGGGCTGCGGGTGACTTTAAGATTGAAACGGGTTTCCGGTTTCACAGCGGCGCGCCGGACCAACCGGTTGATCCTCTTATTGCGTCAGCGGAGGGGGCGGCTACGCCCGCCTATCGCGGTCGGGCTTATGCCGTGTTCGAAGATATGGCGCTGGAAAGCTTCGGCAACCGCATCCCCAATCTAAGCTTTGAAGTCTTTGCCGATGACGGGCCGGTGGCGGTGGCAGACATCATTGTCGATCTTGTCGGAGGGGATGTGGATGCGGCCCCTGGCAGGACGCTTGACGGCTATGTGGCCGATGGCAGCTCTGTCGCGGCCGCCCTTGCGCCTTTGAATGACATCGCCGCTTTGGACTGGACTGATCGCGGCACCGCCCTGCACGTGGGCCGATCAGACCTACCTAACATCGTTGTTGCGGAAGAGGATTTGGGCGCAGCGATCGACCTGAACGGTGGCCCGCGTCTGCATCAAAAGCGGGGCGCGGCAGACGGCCTGCCGTCACGCGTCGAACTGGCTTTTGCCGACCCGAGCCGGGATTATCAGCCCGGCGTGCAATCCATTGATCTGCACGCAAACGGCCAAGTGCAGCACATCGACCTGCCCGGCGCCTTGGCCGCGGATAACGCCGCGCATTGGGCGCGCGAACGCCTATTCACGGCGCGTCGGGAGACGATGTCTGCCGAAGTGCGCCTGCCCTGGCGCTATCTCGCGGCCTGGCCGGCGGCCTCGCTTGCTGTGCAGGGCCAGCTTTGGCGCATCCGTTCCGTCGCATTGGACGGCATGTGTATCGTTGCATCGCTGTCGCCGCGCACCGCCATGCCACTGGCAAGCGTCCCCGTGGATGGTGGGCGGATTGTGGCTGAGGCGGATCGCGCTGCCGGACGCACCATGCTGCACCTTGCAGACCTTCCCTCGGTTCAGGATGCAGCGGCCTCCGCGCCTTTGGTCGTTGCAGCGGCTGCCGGGACAACGCCCGGTTGGCGGTCTGCCGTGTTGCTGCAACGCGCCGGACCGACGGCGCCATGGGAAGACCTTGGGCGTACGGCGGCTCCGGCCACGATGGGCACGGCCCGCAACCCGCTTGGTGCCGCCTCGCCGCATCTGATCGATATGTGCAACACCCTCACGGTCGAGTTCCTGCACGATGGCATGTCGCTCTTGAGCGTGGCGGACGACGCCCTCTGGACTGGCGCGAACCTCGCTTTGGTTGGGGGTGAGATCCTCCAATTCGGTCTGGCGGAACGGATCGCACCAGGCAGGTGGGTGTTGTCACGCCTGTTGCGCGGCCGCCGGGGGACGGAGACGCGCATCGCGGATCACGCCGCAGATGCGCCATTTCTCCTGCTCGATCCGGATACGTTGGCGGCATTGTCTGTGCCCACAGGCGCGAACAGCATTGACGTGATGGCAAAGGGGGTCGGCGACGCCGATGGCATAATAGCGAGCCTGTCCACTATTGGCGCGGCGTTAAGGCCACTCTCTCCAGTGCATCTCCGGTTGGCCCCGCTTCCCGAAGGTGGCGTTGCTGTGCAGTGGACCCGCCGCAGCCGCGAGGGCTGGCGCTGGCTGGACGGCATTGACGTGCCGGTTGCCGAAGAGGCGGAACTCTATCGGATCGAGATTGGCGCACTTCCGTTGGCCGAAAGCATCGGCGCGACGCTTGCTCAGCCGCACTATCATCTCTCCGCCGGACAGCTTGCGGACATGCGGGCAACAGGGGCGACGTCGCTCACCCTCAGCGTCCGTCAGGTCGGACGCTTCGCCCCTTCTGATCCAGCGACCAAAGCCTTCCCTCTCTAAGACGCAAAGGACATCTTATGCCGGACCATACACCCCGCCTTGCTTTGCCCTATCTTCACGTCGCGCAGGCCCAAAAAGAGGTGACACATAATGAGGCGCTGCAGCGTCTGGATATGTGCGTTCAACCTGTCGTGGAGGACATGCTCGCTTCCCCGCCTGCCTCTCCGTCCGAAGGGGCGTGTTGGCTTGTTTCGTCGTCACCTATGGGGGCATGGTCCGGGCATGCCGGCGCAATTGCCCAATGGACACAGGGGGGGTGGCGCTATGTCGACCCTTTTGATGGATTGCAGGTCTGGCAACGCGCAACGGGGCTCATGTTGCGCCATAATGGCGCGAATTGGTCGGCAGATATTGCCACATCTAGCCTGCGAATCGGTGGCCAGCAGGTGGTAGGCCCACGCGGTGCCAGCATTTCCGAGCCTTCTGGCGGCACGGTGGTTGATGCCGAGTGTCGGGCGCGGCTGGCGGAATTAATTGCGGCATTGCAGACCCATGGCCTGATCTCAAACTAAACTGGCGCAATAATATTCCACTAAGACTGAGGCTTTTACGCAACACTTCCCGTCAATGTGCCCTTGCACGTCAGAATGGCATCAGTTAGGACCACTTCGCTGTCCCAAGTGACAATTGAGAAAGGGGATTTATTATGCGGAAGCTCGCTCTCGTAGCAGTGCTCGCATCGACCGCCATGGCTACTCCCGCGCTGGCGCGTGACGATGCATGGTATATCGGTGTCGAAGCCGGTGCGTCGCTTTTTGAAGAACAGAAGACGGATATTGGTGCTCTGGAAAGCGTTGCCAGCGCCAATTTCAAGACTGGCTACGATGCAGATGCCATCATCGGCTATGACTTTGGTGGTTTCCGCCTCGAAGCTGAAGTCGGCTACAAGCAGGCATCGATCGATTCATGGGCATCGCAGACCACAACGCCGTCTGGCGCTGTGGTGGGCTTAGCCCCCAGCGGCGTCTACAACACACCGGGTGGTGATAGCAGCACGCTCAGCTTCATGCTGAACGGTTTGCTGGACTTCGGTGACGATGACGGCGTTCAGGGCTTTGTTGGCGGTGGTGCAGGTGTTGCCCGCACGAAGACCGATTTCAACCTGAACCCGGCTGGCCCCAGCTTCCTGAACGATTCCGACACAGGTTTTGCTTGGCAGGCGATTGCGGGCATCCGCGCGCCGATCGGCAGCAACTGGGATATCGGCCTGAAGTACCGTCTGTTCAATCAGCCGAATGTGGATCTGGTGGACCGCATCGGTCGCGCCACGTCAACGACGATGCGTTCGCACTCGTTGCTCGGCAGCCTGATCTACAACTTTGGTGAGCCGGCTGCACCGCCGCCTCCGCCGCCTCCGCCTCCGCCACCTCCCCCGCCGCCTCCGCCGCCGCCGCCAGTGGCAGCAGCTGTGTGCGCACCGGGGCCGTACATTGTCTTCTTCGAATGGGACAAGTCGGACGTCACGGCTGAAGCAGCGTCGATCCTCGACAATGCTGTGACGGCATATGGCGATTGCGGTAACGCGCAGGTCATGCTTGCCGGCCACGCCGACAAGTCGGGCACGCCCAAGTACAACCTTGGCCTGTCCGAGCGTCGTAACGTGTCGGTTCGCGCCTACCTTGAAGGTAAGGGCATTCCGGCAGGCGTGATTTCAACACAGGCCTTTGGTGAAGGCGCGCCGCGCGT
>CAJBSR010000347.1 GCA_903958285.1 uncultured Sphingomonadales bacterium | reverse complement strand
GGCAGAACGTGTCGCCGGACTTGCCCCGCAAAGCGACGTGCCCCTCAGCACCGCAGCCTGAGGGGCGTCGCCAAAACTAGATCGGGAAATGTCCCGGCTGAGTTTCGATGGTGATCCAGCGCAGTTCCGTGAAGCTGTCGATGCCCGCCTTGCCGCCGAAGCGGCCATAGCCTGACGCGCCGACACCACCGAAGGGCATCTGCGCTTCGTCATGCACTGTCGGTCCGTTCACATGGCAGATGCCCGACTTGATTTGACGCGCTGCGCCGAGGCCGCGGGCTGTGTCTTTGGTGAAGACGGAGGCGGACAGGCCATAGTCGCTGTCATTGGCGAGGCGGATGGCGTCAGCTTCATCCTTGGCACGGATCATGGCGACGATCGGGCCGAAGCTCTCATCGCGGTAGAGGTTCATGGCGGACGTCACGCCATCGACAACTGTTGCAGGCATCAGCACGGAATCAGCCGTGCCACCCGAAAGGACCGTCGCACCCTTTGCGGTCGCGTCGTTGATGAGGCTGTTGACGTGATCGACCGTCTTGCGGTCCACCACAGCGCCAAGTGGGGTCGTCCCCTCGCGCGGGTCGCCAGTGGCGAGGCTCTTGGCCTTGGCGGCAAACTTGGCTGCAAAGGCGTCAGCTACGGCTTCAACGACGATAATCCGTTCGGTCGACATACAAATCTGGCCCTGGTTCATGAAGGCACCAAAGGCAGCAGCCTTCACGGCTTCATCCAGATCAGCATCCTCCAGCACGATCAACGGCGCTTTGCCGCCCAGTTCCAGCAGGCAGGGCTTGAGATGTTCCGCCGCACGCTTGGCGATGATCCGGCCAACGGCGGTGGACCCCGTGAAATTGATCCGTTTGACGGCGGGTGCGTCGATGAGCGCGCCCACCACATCGCCCGCATCGGCAGGCGCGTTGGTGACGACGTTGACGACGCCCTCCGGGAAACCAGCTTCAGCAAAGGCTTCGACGATGATTTCATGCGTGCGCGGGCACATCTCGCTCGCTTTCAGGATCACGGCATTGCCGCAGGCCAGAGGGACCGCAATGGCGCGCACACCGAGGATGATCGGCGCATTCCAGGGCGCGATGCCCAAGATCACACCGACGGGTTCGCGCAGCGCCATGGCGAGGCAGCCCGGCTTATCCGAAGGGATGACCTCACCCGAAATTTGTGTGGTCAAAGCCGCAGCTTCCCGCACAATGGAGGCAGCAAGGCCGAGATTGAAGAGCGCCCAGCCCTTGGTCGCACCGATTTCGGCCATCATCGCTTCCACGAAAGCATCCGCCTTGGATTCAAGCGCAGCGGCTGCCTTCATCAAAACGGCGCGGCGCGCATTCGGGCCAGTGGCTGCCCAGATCGGGAATGCCGCGTCCGCTTTGTCAGCAATGGCCGGAATGTCCGAGGCCTGCATTGCAGGCGCGCTGGAGGCAACGGCGCCGGTGATCGGGTTGATACGCTCAAACTTCATGGAAGATCTCCTATTTTGTTATAAAATATAACATTCCTGAAGATGGTCAAGCCATTGCCATCAAGACTGCCAAATGGGCGCTGCTTTCGTGATCAACAAGGTCATGCCACATGACAGGCAGTTGGCTTTTCGCGGCAGGCGTTTAGACAGCGTTTGAAATGTGAAGCGCAAGAGGAGATCTGATGCACAATGCCCCCCCACGGTCCTGGCTGTTCATTCCCGGCGACAGTGAGAAGAAGCTCGCCAAGGCGGACGGCTGCGGCGCCGATGCGCTGATCCTTGATCTCGAAGATTCTGTCGCCGCCGACCGGAAACCCGCCGCCCGAGACCTCGTGGCTGCCTTTCTTGCAGAACGCCCCAGCAACGCGCGCTCGTCGCAATTGTGGGTACGCATCAATCCGCTCGACAGCGCCGAAACACTGGCAGATTTGAAATCCATCATCGGGATGCAGCCAGACGGCATCATGCAGCCGAAGACGAATACGCCAGACTGCGTGCGCACGCTGTCCCACTATCTTGATGCGTTTGAGGCGCAGCACGGCCTTGCCGCAGGGCAGACACGCATTGTACCCGTCGCGACCGAGACGGCGGTTGCGCCATTCCATCTCGGGGACTTTGCAAGCGCCGGTCTAACCCGCCTCGCCGGGATGACATGGGGCGCTGAAGATCTGGCAACGGCGGTAGCCGCCAGCACAAACCGAGACGCGACCGGGGAATGGTCCTTCACCTACCGGATGGCTCGATCCCTGACTTTGCTGGCCGCACATGCAGCTGGTGTGCAGGCCATCGACACGCTGCATGCGGACTTCCGCGATGAAGATGGCCTTCGCGCCTCCTCACGCGCGTCACGCAGTGAAGGGTTCAGCGGTCGCTTGGCAATCCACCCCGCGCAAGTGCCCATTATCAATGAGAGCTATCTGCCGACACCGGACGAGATCACGCAGGCGCGCCGCATCGTTGAAGCGTTTGCCGCCAACCCCGGTGCGGGAACCATCGGGCTAGACGGAAAGATGGTCGACATTCCGCATTTGAAGCAGGCTCTGTCCATCCTCGCACTCGCAGACAGCTATTCGAGCCGCAGTTGAGTCGACACCGGCAGCCTGACCATGCATAGTCTGCGGCATAGACCTGAATGCAGGCTGTTGGGGGAGAGAAGGCCGTGAAGATTTCGTCCAGCACATTGGCATTGGCCACCGGGTCACGAGCCGCTGGGGACAAGCTGTTTTATCAAAGTTGGATGCCGGATGCGCCGCGGGCTGTCGTCCTGCTCGCGCACGGCTATGCAGAGCACCTCGGCCGCTACGACCATGTTGCCGAACGTTTTGGACGGGACCAGATTGCCGTCTTTGCCATTGATCATTGGGGCCATGGCCGGTCGGACGGTATCAGGGGTTTCGTGCCGGGCTTTTCCGTTTTCTTGGACGGGATCGACGCCCTGCTGGCGTTCGTGAAGGATGCCCATCCTGACCTTCCTCGCATCTTGGTCGGCCACAGCATGGGCGGCCTCATCGCGACCGCCCATTTGCTGGACCATCAACAGGACTATGTCGGCGCGATCCTGTCTGGCCCTGCCGTCAAACCGGCCGTGCCACCCTCTACCGCCACGCGGATCATTGGTCGGTTGCTTTCGCGCCTCGCGCCGCAAACCGGGATCTTGCAGCTGGACTCAAACGGTGTCAGCCGGGACGCGTCCGTCGTTGCGGCCTATCTGGCGGACCCATTGGTCCATACAGGGAAGATGAGCGCGCGACTGGCCGCCGAGATGCTCGACGCGATGACAATGGTGCAGGACAATGCGAAGCGCATCACCCTGCCCTTGCTCATCGTCCATGGCAGCGAAGACAGCCTTGCTTCGCCCGCTGGCGCGCGGGAGATGTTTGATAAGCTCACTTCAACCGACAAGACATTCCATGATCTTCCGGGCCTCTATCATGAGGTCTTCAATGAACCCGAACGCAGTGACGTTTTGGATCTGGTGTCCAGCTG
>CAJBSR010000346.1 GCA_903958285.1 uncultured Sphingomonadales bacterium | reverse complement strand
TAACGACATCTACGTCGTCATGGTGCGGACGAATGACAATGGTGCGAAAGGCATCACTTGCCTCGTCGTCGAAAAGGACACACCCGGCCTGTCCTTTGGCGCACCGGAGAAGAAACTCGGCTGGAACGCGTCGCCCACAGCGCAGGTGATCTTCGAGGATTGCCGCGTGCCTGTTGCCAACCGTGTGGGGGCGGAGGGCGATGGCTTCCGCTTTGCCATGGCGGGGCTAGACGGTGGCCGCCTCAACATCGGCGCCTGTTCTCTCGGCGGTGCGCAGCGCTGTCTCGATGAGGCGATCAAATATACCAAGGAACGCCAGCAATTTGGGCAAGTGGTGGCCGATTTCCAGAACACGCAGTTCACTCTTGCGGATATGGCGACGGACCTCGAAGCTGCGCGCGCGCTCCTTTATCTCGCCGCGGCCAAGGTGAACGCCAACGCCCCGGACAAGACCCGCTTTTCCGCAATGGCCAAGCGCCTTTCAACCGATAGCGGGAGCGAGATCGTTAACAAAGCGCTCCAGCTTTTCGGCGGCTATGGCTATCTCAAAGACTATCCCATTGAACGCTTCTGGCGCGACCTGCGCGTCCATTCGATCCTAGAAGGGACCAATCAAGTCATGCGCATGATCATCGGGCGGGACCTGACCCGCCAATGACCGACGTCCTGACCCGCATTGAAGGCAAGGTCGGCTTTCTAAGCCTAAACCGGCCATCCGCCATCCACGCGCTGACGCTGGACATGGTCCATATCATGACGGCGGCCTTGCTCGACTGGCGGGACAATCCGACAGTTGAGGCGATCATCATCGATCATGCTGCCGCGCCGGATGGCGATCCCAAATTATCCAGGGGTTTCTGCTCCGGTGGCGATATTGCGTTCCTGCGCAACTCGGCGCTCAACGACGGTGGCGTGTCGGGCCGCAAGTTCTTCCACGACGAATATCAACTGAACAATCTGCTGTTCACTTATCCCAAGCCCGTCATCGCTTTCATGGACGGCATTACGATGGGCGGAGGCGTTGGCATCAGCCAGCCCGCGACCTTCCGCGTCGCAACGGAAAATACGCGATTTGCCATGCCGGAAACGGGCATTGGCCTGTTCCCCGACGTGGGCGGCGGTTGGTATCTCTCGCGCCTGCCCGGCCGCGCGGGCGCGTTCCTCGCGCTGACCGGCGCACGGCTGGATGGAGCAGAATGTTTCGAAGTTGGTCTGGCCACCCACTATCTGCCGGCGGCCACACTCGCGGAAGCCAAGGCGGAGATCGCCGCGGACCCGACGCGCGCGGATGCGATCTTAGCCTCTTATGCCGATGCGCCGCCGCCAGCGCGGATCGCCGCGAACCTTGACCAGATCGACCGGCTCTTCGCTTCCGACCGCTATGAGGACATCCTCGCCGCGCTTGAGGCTGAAGGCTCGGACTGGTCCGCCAAGGAATTGGCGACGCTCCGCACCAAAAGCCCGCAGACCTGCAAGGTCGCGCTGAGCCAACTCCAAGACAGCCTGTCCTGCGCGGATTTCGCCGCGAACATGGTGATGGAGTATCGCATCGCGAGCCGTGTGCTGACGCTGCCTGACTTTGCGGAAGGTGTCCGCGCCGTCATTGTCGATAAGGACAACGCGCCCAAATGGGCCCCCGCGACGCCGGAAGGTGTCACTGACGATCTGATCGAGGGCATCTTTGCCCCGCTACCAACAAATGAAGAATGGAAACCCCTATGACGTATGAGACCATCCTTGTTGAACAGCGGGACGCTGTCACCCTGATCACGCTCAACCGTCCGCAGGCGTTGAACGCATTGAATGCGCAGGTGCTCGAAGAACTGATCGTCGCCTTTGCCGCGTTTGAGGCGGATGCATCGCAACGCTGTGCCGTCCTCACAGGTTCAGGCGAGAAGGCCTTTGCAGCGGGTGCCGACATCAAGGAAATGTCAGATAAGCCAGCCGCAGACTTTTATGCGCAGGATTTCTTCGCGCGCTGGACGAGCCATGTGGTGAAGACCACACGCAAGCCTTGGATCGCGGCCGTCAACGGCTTTGCGCTGGGCGGCGGGTGTGAGCTCGCCATGATGGCGGATTTCATCATCGCGGCAGACGCGGCGCGCTTCGGCCAGCCCGAAATCAAGCTGGGCGTTGGCCCCGGCATGGGCGGCAGCCAGCGTTTGACGCGCGCCATCGGCAAAGCAAAGTCCATGGACATGTGCCTCACCGGCCGCATGATGGGCGCGGAAGAAGCCGAACGCTCAGGCCTTGTCGCCCGCGTCGTGCCGCTGGCCTCGCTCGTTGAAGAAGCTGTTAAGACCGCGACTGAGATCGCCGCCATGCCGCCGCTCGCGACCATTGCGAACAAGGAAATGGTCAACGCCGCGTTTGAAACAACGCTTGATCAGGGCCTGCTGATGGAACGCCGAATCTTCCAAGTGCTGACCGCAACCGAGGATAAGGCCGAAGGCATGGCTGCATTTATCGAAAAGCGCCCCGGCGTGTGGAAGGGCAAGTAACATGAAAATCGCCTTTATCGGCCTTGGCAATATGGGCGGCGGCATGGCCGCGAACCTTGTGAAGGCGGGCCATGACGTCCAAGCCTTTGACCTTTCGGCAGAGGCTCTCGCCCGTGCTAAGGATCAGGGCTGCACACCATGCACCACCGTGCGGGAAGCGGTGCAGGGAGCCGACGCGGTCGTGTCGATGCTGCCCAACGGCAAGATCGTCCAGAAGGTCTATGAAGAGGATGTCATCGGCCACGCGCCGCGCGCCGCCACGCTCATCGACTGCTCAACCATCGACGTAGACACAGCCCGCAACGTCATGACGAGCGCCGCCAAATATGGCAGCTATGAAATGGTCGACGCCCCGGTTTCAGGCGGGATTGCGGCGGCCAATGGGGGCACGCTCACCTTCATGGTCGGTGGCACGCCGAGCGCGTTTATGCACGCGGAAACGGTGTTGAAGCACATGGGTAAAGCCGTGATCCACGCGGGCGGGTCCGGTGCTGGCCAAGCCGCCAAGATCTGCAACAACATGATCCTCGGCGCGACGATGGTTGCGACGTGCGAGGCGTTTGTGATGGCGAAGAAGCTGGGGCTGGACCCGCAAACCTTCTATGACATCTCCTCCAAGGCGTCGGGCCAGAGCTGGTCTATGACGAGCTATTGCCCCCTGCCCGGCGTCGGCCCGCAAAGCCCGGCGGACAATGACTATCAGGGCGGCTTTGCGACCAATCTGATGTTGAAGGATCTGCTGCTCGCCATGGAAGCGGCTGACCAGGCGAATGCCGCTGTGCCAATGGGTGCACGTGCGGCCGAACTCTATCAGGAGTTTGCGAACCTCGGCCAAGGCAATGTCGATTTTTCCGGCATAATCCGGATGCTCGAAGCGTCAGGCGAAGCCTAAAGCCCAGCCTCAATTGCGATGCGGATGGCCTCAGCCCCGCTGCGGACCTCAAGCGCCTTGAGCAGCGCTGCACGGTGCATCTTCACGGTGCGTTCGGTCAATGACAGATCATAGGCGATCTGCTTGTTGAGCCGACCGGCCGCGAGAGACTCGAGTATCTGCAACTGGCGCCGCGTGAGCCGACCCACCTTCTGCCGGGCGGCATCGTGGCGGCTCCCTCCGGTGTCCTCAATCGCAACTTGCGAGCCGAGATAATATTCCAATTCGCCATCTTCATCGAAGAGCGGCGCAATCATCACGGCATTGCGAAACGGACTGCCATCTTTGCGATAGTTGATCAGTTCCACCATTGCTGGGCGGCCAGCGGCCACAGCTTCTCGCAGCATCGCCGTCTGTTCTGGCTCGGTGCGATCACCGCGCAAGAACCGGCAATTGCGGCCGACGATTTCATCACGGCTATAGCCCGTCAGGCGGCAGAATGCCTCATTGCAGGCAATGATGGGATTATCCGGCTTCCGGGGGTCGCTCACCACGGCGGCGACAAGGGATTTTGAAATCAACGACTCCGGCAACGTCATCATGCCATCCAGGCTCTTCTATACTTCACGTAAGTTCATATCGCAGACTCCAAGGCATAAGCCTAGACCCAAATGGCCGGTCGCCACCCCCTCCCTCTCTCACCCTGGCGATCGGCAACGCCCAATGGAAAGGCTCCCCTCATGAACTTCATGCTCAACGACCTCGTCGCCGATGAGGAGGATGACGGACGCGTCCGTGTCCCCGCAGATGTGGAGGAAGCCGTTCGCACGCTGCTGCGTTGGGCGGGCGATGACCCCCTTCGCGAAGGCCTTCTCGACACGCCAAAGCGCGTCGGGCGGGCATGGCGTGAATATTGTTCTGGCTATGATGAAGACCCCGCCGTCCATCTGCAGCGCACCTTTCAAGAAGTCGCCGGCTATGATGAGGTCGTTCTTCTGCGCGACATCCCTTTCCATTCGCATTGCGAGCATCACCTCGCGCCGATCATCGGCACGGCGTCGATCGCCTATCTCCCCACCGACCGCGTCGTCGGCATCTCCAAACTGGCCCGCGTGCTGCACGGCTATTCCCGCCGCCTCCAGATACAGGAGCGCCTGACGGCTGAGATCGCGCAGTGCATCTGGGAGCATCTGAAGCCGCAGGGCGTCGCTGTCGTGATCAAGGCCACCCATGGCTGCATGAGCGGTCGCGGTGTTCGCACGCACGGCGTGGACATGGTGACGAGCAAAGTGCTTGGCTGCTTCCGCGATGATCCCGCCAGCCGCAAGGAAGTCCTGTCTTTGATGGGTCTCAAATAGGCAACATGACTGTGATGCGGGTTGCGATTATTGGGGCAGGTGTCGCCGGCCTTGCCTGTGCTGAACGTCTGGACTCCCTTGGGGCCACCACACAGTTGTTTGACAAGGGAAAGCGCCCAGGCGGTCGCCTCTCTACGTTGGTGCTCGACGATTTCGCTTGGGACTTCGGCGCCCAGTATTTCACCGTCCGTGATCCGCGCTTTGCGGATCGTATCTCCCGCTGGGAGGCTGCGGGCCATGTTGCCCGTTGGACGGACGGGCCCGACGGCGCATGGATTGGCGCGCCGACAATGGCATCCTTCCTCGCCGCAAGCTGCGCGGACCGCGACGTTCGTTTTGGTGCCCTTGTTCAAGCCGTCCACCCAGTTGAAGGTGGATGGCAACTCTCTGGGCCCGGCTGGGAAGAAAGCCCGTTTGACGCCGTTGTGATTGCTGTTCCGGCAGAGCAGGCCGCGACACTCATCGGACTGCATGATCTTGGCATGGCGCGCGAAGCGGCAATGGTGCGCTCTGCCCCCTGCTGGACATTGATGGCCGCTTTCCCGGAACCGCTCCCCGGTGCACCGGACGTATTGCGATCCGCGGGCGCAATCAGCTGGGCCGCCCGCAATGAGAGCAAGCCGGGCCGTCCGTCTGCCGAATGCTGGGTCATTCAGGCCGGCGGCGAGTGGTCTGCCCGCAACCTTGAGCGCGATCAGGAAGGCGTGGCGCAAGATCTGCTTGCGCACCTTGCCGAACTGATCGGCGCACCCCTTCCAGAACCCATCTTCCTAAAGGCGCATCGCTGGCGCTTCGCCATGCCTCAGGGCGGTAATGGCGCGCCGCTGTGGAATGCCGACCTGAAGCTGGGCGCTTGCGGCGACTGGTGCATGGCCGCCCGCATTGAGGATGCATGGCTGTCGGGCCATGAACTTGCAGACCGTGTTGTGGAAACCCTCGGCGTAAGTGCCACACCGGTTAAAACCGCCGAAGTCGCCTGACGCGGCCTTATGCCCAAGATGCGCCAAAAGGCAGACTTGCCCAGCAAGATCTGCCCCACCTGCAATCGCCCCTTCACTTGGCGCCGCAAATGGGCGCGCGATTGGGACAATGTGAAATATTGTTCTGACCGCTGCCGGTCAGCTTAGCCTCAACGAAAAACCCGTTTGTGTCGAGCGCAGTCGAGACACGTTGCAAAGAGCCAACGTCACTCGACGTCGCTCGGGACGAGCGGGAGGTTTAGCTCACAGCGTATCGAGAAACGCTCCTGCCTCCCGCCTGAGCGTCTCCTGCTTAGCCGCGTCAAACTTATCCCAGGTCCGCACCATCTGCGCCATGCGCGGGTTGCGGGCGAGCCGGTCCTTATGCCGCGCAACAAAGTCCCAGAACAACAGGTTGAACGGGCAGGCTTTCGGCCCTTCTTTCGCCTTCACCGAATAATGGCAGGACCCGCAATAATCGCTCATCCGGTCGATATAGGCCCCGCTCGCCACATAGGGCTTGCTGGCCAGCAACCCGCCATCGGCAAACTGGCTCATGCCGATGGTGTTGGGCAGTTCCACCCATTCATAGGCGTCAGCATAGACCGCCAGATACCATTCATGCAGCGCGTGCGGATCAACGCCTGCCAGCAGCGCAAAGTTGCCGGTGACCATCAGTCGCTGGATGTGATGGGCATAGGCCTCTTCCTTGGTCTGCGTGACACAGGCGCGCACGCACGCCATGTCGGTCTCGGCTGACCAGTAAAAGGATGGCAGCGGGCGATGCGCGTCGAGCGCGTTCACCTGCGCATAGTCCGGCATCTTCCACCAATAGATGGCCCGCACATATTCCCGCCAGCCGATGATCTGCCGAATGAAGCCTTCCGCACTGTTGAGCGGCACGCGACCGGCCTGCCATTCCGCCTCAACCGCGCGGCACATCTCCAGTGGATCAAGCAAGCCGACGTTGAGATAGGGTGAGACAACCGCGTGGTAGAGGAACTTTTCTGACGTGAGCATCGCGTCCTGATAGGTGCCGAACTGCGGCAGCGCATGGCGCAGAAAGTGCGCAAAGGCGGCCTCGGCTTCTGCCCGCGTCGTCGCGAACCAGAAGGGCTCCAGATCGCCAAAATGATCGGGGAAGCGCGCGGCGACCAGTTCGAGCACCTCTTGCGTGATGGCATCAGGTGCAAAATGAAGCGGCGACGGCATCAGAAGATCAGGCGATGCCTTCGCCCGGTTTTCCGCATCAAGGTTCCATTTGCCGCCCGCCGGATCGTCCCCGTCCATCAGCAGCCCGGTCTTGCGGCGCATCAGACGGTAGAAATGCTCCATGCGCAGCATCGTGCGCCCTTCGGCCCATTCGGTGAACCGCTCACGGTCGGCCAGAAACCGGTCATCGTCGCGCAGGGTGATGTTGGGCCAGCCCCGCATCGCCTCCAGCAGGCGCCACTCGCCGGGCTCGGTCGCAACAACATGGTCGAGGCCGTGCCGCTGCTTGGCCCGTGCCACCTCGCCTGTCAGTGCGCCTGTGTTGGCGGGGTCGTCGAGCTTCACATAATCGACCGTCCAACCAGCCGTGCGCAACTCTTCGGCGAAATGGCGCATGGGGAAAAGACGAAAGCGATCTTCTTTTTGTGATGCGGCACATAAGACGCCTCTTCCATCACCTCTGTCATCAGGACGACGTCGCGCGCTTGGTCCCCCTGCTTCAGCGAGGAGATAATAAGGCTCAGTTGGTCGCCGAGGATGAGGATGAGGCTGCCGGACATGCAGCCTGCTAACGATCAGCGCGCGGCGAAGCAGCCTGTCTTAGGGGGCATTATGCGGCCGACAGCGTCGCCAAATAGGCCAGCGCATCTGTCTCGCTGACAACATCGGCATATTTGGCGTTCATGTCGAACAAATTGGCCTCATGCGGTGCCGCGTGGCGATCACCACAGGCATCGGCGATGACCGCGGTGGTGAAACCGTGGCTCATCGCATCAACGCACGATGCGCGCACACATCCGCTCGTCGTAAGACCAGTGAGCAGCACCGAATCCACACCCATCGCCGTCAGGGTGGAGGCGAGCGACGTGCCAAAAAAGGCGCTCGGATATTGCTTCATGACGATCAGCTCATCATCCTGCGGCTCCAGCCCGTCAGCAAAACGGGCATAGGGGCTGCCTTCGACAAAATGCCGCAAGGGCGCTGCCTTCTCAAAAAAGCGCCCGCCATCCACGCCGCCGGGGCGGTAAGTGACGCCCGTGAGCACGACCGGCACACCCGCCGCGCGGGCGGCACTCCGTACCCGCAACGCGCTCGCAAAGGCGTCGGTCACTTCCGCATAAAGCTCACATTCCGGGGCAAAATAAGCGTGACAAAAGTCGATCAGCAACAAGGCAGGCTTGCGGCCAAACCCAACGCGGGTGTTATAGGCCCGCTCATAATTGGCGCGCAGATCATCGCTCATGCCGTCATCCTTTGTTCGACCCTAAATCGTTGTTCGCCAAGAGCAT
>CAJBSR010000345.1 GCA_903958285.1 uncultured Sphingomonadales bacterium | reverse complement strand
GGTTTGCCACGGGCCGCGCGCCCATGGTGAACACGTCGCGCAAGATGCCGCCGACGCCCGTCGCCGCACCCTGATAGGGCTCGATATAGGATGGGTGGTTGTGGCTCTCCATCTTGAAGATCGCGGCCTGCCCGTCGCCAATGTCGATGACGCCCGCATTTTCGCCGGGGCCGCAGATGACCCAAGGTGCCGTTGTCGGCAGCTTCTTCAGGTGGAAGCGCGAGGATTTGTAAGAGCAATGCTCCGACCACATCACCGAAAAAATGCCGAGTTCGGTGAGGTTCGGCTCCCGACCCATGGCGTGCAGGACGCGCTCATATTCTTCGGGGGAGAAGCCGTGTTCGGCGACGATTTCGGGCGTGATCTGGGACATGGGCGGGCCTTAGCGTTGTCGAGTGATTCCGCCTAGCCCCGAATATGAGTTTGGCTCATGCCTCACTCAGCAAGTTGGGCGGCGAGCCCAGCAAGCGCCACACCCAATTGGCCAACCGCTTCTTTGTCGCGTGATCCGGCGAAGATTGATGCGGACAGGCAGAAGCGCGGCGCATCGGCCTGCAACGGCAAGGCCGCACCGATGGAGCAGACCCCGGCATGGCCAAAGCCATCATCCACCGCAAAGCCACGCGCACCGGCTTCGCTCACCTGATTGACATAGGCATCAAAGCTGAGCGCGCGTGCCCAGCGGACCGAGCGATAACGCTGCTCTAGCGTTTGGATGTCGATGCCGTCGGCCGCCGCTAGGGACCGACCGGTGGCGCCGCCGCCCGAGGGCTGGCGTTGCCCGATGACCATGTGGATGCGTGTCGCCGCCCCGCTTTCGGCCAGCGCCTCCAACTGGAGCCGTTCACCGGCCACTAGCCGCCAAAATCCGATGGTGGCATCATGCGCGCGGGCAAATTGCTCCATGGCGGGGCGTGCCTTTTCAACCCACAAAGAATGGGCATCCCGCGGAAGGCCAGCCGCGATCCAGTCAGCGGCAAGGCGATAGGTGCGCGCCCGATCATCGCGTAGAACGGCGCCTTCCAACACCAGCGCCCGCAACAGGTTGAGGCAGCTTGACGGGTTGAGCGACAAAGTGCGCGCGATGGCAGACAAGGTCAGCCCGCGCTTGTCCGCACCCAGCACACGCAGAATCGCAAAGGCTTGCGCAACGCTTCGGACGGGCAATTTTTCTTCGGCCATCGCGATGGGATATCTTTCATATATATGAAAAGCAATTCTCTATGATGAATGCGCCCTCTTGCCGTTCGCGTGGCATCTGCCAAAGATGATCGCAAAGGAGAGACTCGCATGGGCATGCTGGAAGGCAAGGTGGTCGCTGTCACAGGCGCAGGGCGTGGCGTCGGGCGGGAAATCGCGCTGCTGTGCGCCAAACATGGCGCGGCGGTGGTCGTGAATGATCCCGGCGTGGGCGGTGGCGGCGAAGGCGGCGATGCCGGGCCTGCGCAGGAAACCGTCAACGATATCCTCTCGGCCGGTGGTAAGGCGCACGCCAATCTGGCGAGCGTGGCGGATCCCGTCGGCGCGACGTCGATCATCGAAGATGCCGTCCAGCGCTTCGGGCGGATTGACGCTGTTGTGAACAATGCGGGCATCCTTCGCGACACCATTTGGCACAAGATGAGCCATGAGGATTGGCGCGCCGTTATCGACGTGCATCTGAACGGCGCATTCAACGTGTCCAAGGCAGCGACGCCCTATTTCCGGGAGCAGCAGTCGGGCAGCTTCATCCACTTCACGTCTACCTCGGGCCTGGTCGGCAATATCGGCCAAGCCAACTACTCGGCGGCCAAGCTCGCCATTGTGGGCCTGTCGCAGTCGATTGCGCTGGATATGGCGCGGGCAGGCGTGCGCTCCAACTGCATCGCGCCCTTCGCTTGGAGCCGGATGACGGCATCGATCCCTGCGGAAACGCCCGAGCAAAAGGCCCGCGTTGAAAAGTTCAAATCGATGAGCGCC
>CAJBSR010000344.1 GCA_903958285.1 uncultured Sphingomonadales bacterium | reverse complement strand
GATGCATATTGCGCGGCCTTCTCGGCGGTCATGGTGGTTTGCACCTGCAACTGCTTTTCCTTGAGCTCCATCATCTTGGTCACAGTGCGCGAGACGATGGCGACGATGGGGATCAGGAGCGCCAGGATCGGAATGAGAGCAAAAAGGCCTTCCATAAATTTGGTCCTTCTCAGTTCGTTTTGCCGCGGAGCTGTTCGATCTCGCGATTGAGGGCATGGGCTTCATCGGTCACGATGCGTTCGACATTGGCGAGGCGATCTTTGACCGAGCCAAGCTCAGCGCGGAGCTGCGCATTTTCCTGACTCAAGAGCTTGATGCGTTCCAGCTCCTCCGTCGTCTGGCGCGGATAGATCTCTATGCCCCAGCTGTTTTCCAGCGGATAGCCGTTCTTGATGCGCAGCCAGGTGGTGAAGATCCAGCCAACCACACCGAGAAAGCCGATGCTGATCGCCAGAAGTGCGATGTAGGGGATGAAAGGGGCGATTTCGGTTTCGATCATGTCGCTGTCCTTATTTCAGGCGTTCGATTTCGGCGGTCAGTCGCGAGGGCGCATCGGTGGCGATGCGTTCCAGGACCGCGATCCGCTCCTCCAGCCGGCTGACCTGTCCTGCAAGGCGCTCATTCTCCGAAGAGAGGAGAGCGATTTTGCGATCAGCATCGGGATCAGATTTAGAGACGCTGCCGCCCCATTCGCCTTCCACCGGATATCCGTGGCGGGCGCGGATCCAGCTGGTGGCAACCCAGCCGATGGTGCTGATGGCGATGATCGCCAGGACGAAATTTGGTCCACCCCATTCCATCTCGTATCTCCTCCTTAGGCCTTTACGGCTTACTTCAGATTGTCGATTTCGTCGGCAAGGCGGCTGTTGCGGCTGGTATAGTGCGTCTCAGCAGCGGCCATGCGGCGGTCAATGTCGCGCAGCTTGGACCGGACGTCTCGCGTCGTGCGGGCCGGGGACTGGCGGACACCCTGCCAGAACTCTTTTTCTGCTTTGTCCTCATACAGGCCGTAGGGCTTGTCATTGGCGACCCAGGCTGTCACCCAATAGGCGATCAGCGTCCAGGGGAAGCCCCCGAGCAGGGTGAAAATGACCGTGCCGACGCGAACCCAGGTGACATCGATGCCGGTGTAATCGGCAATCCCGGAGCAGACGCCGAGCCATTTGGCGTTCTGTTTGTCGAGGTAGAATTTGGTGCGGCTTGCAGACATGATTTTTACTCCTGTGGCGTTTCTTGGGCGGCGCTCTTAGGCGCCCTTCTTCCAGTTGGGATCGTCAGCGGCGATGATGCGTTCGATCGTGGTCATCCGGTCTTCGAGGCGGCGGGCGAGATCATAGAGCTCGTCCAGCAGGTTCTCGTCTTCGCGCGTGAGCGTCGCGGCGGTCCGCCAACGGGTCATGTAGTGGAGAACCAGCCAGGGCAGTCCGAGGAAGAGGATGCCGACGACGAGCGGGGCGACAATGATTTCTTCCATCGGATCAGCCCTTCTTCACGGCAGCCTTCATGGCTTCCAGTTCGGCGTCGACCTTTTCGTTCGACTTCAGCTCGGCGATTTCCTCTTCGAGCGACTTGGGGGCGGCGCCCAGGCCAAGCGCATCGGCACGGCCTTCGGCGAGATCCACACGGCGATCGAGCATGTCGAAGCGTGCAAAGGCTTCATCGACGCGGGTGCCGGCATAGGCTTCCCGCACGCGGATGCGGTTGTTCGCCGCTTCCAGACGGGTCGTGATGGTGTTCTGGCGGGCGCGGGCCTCCCGCAGCTTAGCCTGCAGCTTTGAGATGTCTTCCTCATTGGCGCGCAGCGCATCATCAAGGACGGCAATTTCGCTCTTCAGCTGTTCGCCCATGTCGGCGGCCTTCTGGCGTTCGACAAGCGCGGCCTTGGCGAGGTCTTCGCGATCCTTGGAGAGCGCGAGTTCGGCCTTTTCCTTCCAGCTGTCCTGAAGGGTTTCCAGCTTCGCGATGTGGCGGCGCAGTTCCTTCTGGTCGGCGATGGTGCGCGCGGCGGATGCGCGGACCTCGATCAGTGTTTCTTCCATTTCCATAATGATCATGCGGATCATCTTGGCGGGGTCTTCGGCCTTATCGAGAAGGTCGGTGACATTGGCGGCGATGATGTCGCGGGTGCGCGAGAAGATGCCCATCTGTTGAAACTCCTGACTGTGTGACGCTGTGGTTACTGGTGAAAGGGGGCCGGGGAAGGTTTGGGGGATGGTCACCTTCCCCGGCGGGGTCTCCGGCCGGGGGGAACGGCCGGTAGGGGGTTATGCGAGCGGATAGGCCGACTGGGTCTGGACTGTCGCCGCATTCGCCTGGCCGATGGGGCCAGCGGCGAAGAAGAGGCTGCTGGTGCTCACGAGGATCGTTGCGACGATGGCGAGAACCGAGTTGCGGAAATCGAAAGAGTTGTAGCGTGTCATGTTAGGTCTCCCTGAACTTTGGCGTTGAATGTTGGGCCGCATGTTTGCGGTATGCCTAGAGAACAGCATGGACCGTGCCAGTTTGCGGAGACGGCGCATTTCCGCCACTTCACAATCAAAGTGGTATGTTTTTGCGGGTACGCTATTGCTGAATGTTAGGAAAATATACTAATGTTTGGCAATGGAGCGCGACAATCAATTCATCGGGCAATCGCTCGCCTTTCTCGACAGCGTCGAACGCGTCAGCCGGGCGGCCCATCTCAACCGACCGGTGCTCGTCATTGGAGAACGCGG
The DNA here is from genome assembly GCA_903958285.1 of uncultured Sphingomonadales bacterium. Lineage (GTDB taxonomy): Bacteria > Pseudomonadota > Alphaproteobacteria > Sphingomonadales > Sphingomonadaceae > Aquisediminimonas. The sequence continues at coordinate 3,526 of CAJBSR010000344.1, read as the reverse complement.
GACCGGCAAGGAACTGGTGGCGGAACGCCTCCACCGCCTCAGCACGCGCTGGGATGGGCCGTTTGTGGCCATGAACTGCGCGGCGCTGACCGAAACGCTCATTGAGGCGGAATTGTTCGGCCATGAGGCCGGTGCCTTCACCGGCGCCACCCGCGCGCGGACGGGACGTTTTGAAGAGGCGGATGGCGGCACGCTCTTCCTCGATGAGCTCGGAACGCTGTCGGCGGGCGCGCAGGAACGGTTGCTCCGCGCGGTTGAATATGGCGAGATTACCCGCATCGGCGCGAACAAGCCGGTGCGCGTTGATGTGCGCATTGTCGCGGCCACCAATGAACATCTGCCCGCCATGGTTGATCAGGGCCGGTTCCGCGCCGACCTTCTCGACCGGCTATCCTTTGATGTGATTACCCTGCCGCCCCTGCGTGCGCGGGACGGGGATATTGCCCAACTCGCCGACTTTTTCGGACGGCGCATGGCGGCCGAACTGGATTGGCCGCGCTGGCCGGGCTTTGATCATGAGGCGATGGCGGAGATGGAAGCCTATCCCTGGCCGGGCAATATCCGTGAGTTGCGCAATGTGGCGGAGCGCGCCGTTTATCGCTGGGATGATACGAGCCTGCCGGTCGGCAACATCGTCTTCGATCCGTTCGTGTCGCCTTGGCAGCCGATGACGGGGCAGGGGCTGTCAGAGGCGGCGCCTGCAGAGAAGTCTGTAAACGATGCGCCGCCTTTGACCCTACCCGAGGATTTCCGCGCAGCGGTCCATGGCTATGAACGCTCCTTACTGGAAGAGGCGTTGCGGCGGCACCGGCATAACCAGCGCGCGACGGCCAAGGCGCTTGGGCTGACCTATGATCAGTTGCGGCACTGCTTGAAGAAGCACGGGTTGCTCGAGGCGGCGGCTTAAATCCCACAAAATCCCGTTCGTCCTGAGCTTGTCGAAGGACTGTCTTTCCTGTGCCCCAAAGTAAAAGGACGGCCCTTCGACAAGCTCAGGGCGAGCGGTTGGGAAAGGCTATGCCTTGTCCGCTTCTCCCTCCACCGTCGCACTGTGCCGCAGGATCATCGGCACGTTGAGCCCACCGAACAGCAGGGTAAGTGGCAGCGCACCCCACAGCTTATAGCCGAGCCAGAAGCCCGTTGAGCTGTTGCGCCAGACGATCTCATTGAGGATCGCCATGCCGATGAAGAACCAAGCGAAATTGCGCGTCAGCAAATGCCAGCCGCGCTGACTCAGTTCGGGATAGGCGTGCGCCATCACCAGTTCGAGCGTCGGCTTCTTGGTCAGAGTCCCGAAGAAGAGGATCCCAGCGACCATGACGTAGTACAGCGTCGGCTTCATCTTGATGAAGGTTTCATCGTGCAGCCAGATGGTGAGGCCGCCGAAGAACAGCACCATGACGCCCGAGAACATCAGCAATACCGAGACCTTGCCGTGCTTCAGCTTGGACCAGATGATGGCTGCCAGCGTGGCGGCCATGAAGGCGCCTGTGGCGATCCACACGCCCGCTGCCCAATAGGTGAGCAGGAACACGCCGAGCGGCCCGAGATCAACGAGCAGATTGGGCGCGGCTTGGGCCTGTGCCTTGGGGGTCTGCGGCTCTTGCGTCATGCCTTGTCTGCTCCGGCGATGATGTTGGCGACTTCGTCTGCGTCAAACGGGCGGAGATCACCGATGGTCTCCCCAACGCCAATGGCGTGGATGGGCAGGCCGAACTTTTCGGCTGCCGCGACGAGCACACCGCCACGTGCGGTGCCGTCGAGCTTGGTCATGACGAGGCCGGTAACGCCCGCCACTTCCTTGAAAATTTCGATCTGCGACAACGCATTCTGCCCCGTTGTCGCATCAAGGACGAGGACAACGTCATGCGGGGAGGCCGGGTTGATGCGGCCAAGGACGCGGCGGATCTTGGCCAGTTCGTCCATCAGCTCGCGCTTGTTCTGAAGGCGGCCGGCTGTGTCGACGATCAGCACGTCGATGCCTGTCTCCGTCGCCTGCTTCACCGCGTCGAACACAATGCCCGCCGCATCGCCCCCTTCGGCGCCCGACACGATCGGAACGCCCAAGCGGTCTGCCCAAACTTTCAACTGGCCAATGGCAGCAGCACGGAAGGTGTCGCCTGCCGCCAGCATGACGCCGTAATCCTGTTCCAGAAACAGATGCGCCAGCTTGGCGATGGTCGTCGTCTTGCCGGAGCCGTTCACGCCGATGACGAGGATCACCTGGGGGCGCGGAAAGGCGATGATGTCGAGCGGCTTGGCCACAGGTGCCAACACATCGCGGATCTCGCTCGCCAGCACTTCGCGGACACCCGCTTCGTCGATGCCGCGCTCATAGCGGCTGTCGGCCAGCCGGTTGCGGATGCGGTGCGCGGTAGCGGGGCCAAGGTCAGAGACGATCAGCGCCTCTTCAATCTCGTCGAGCGTTTCCGCGTCGAGCTTGGACTTGGTGACAAGGCCGGTCAGATTCTCGGTCAGCCGTTCCGACGTGCGTTTGAAGCCGCCGAGCAGCTTCTTGTGCCAGGGCGTGTTTTCCTCGTCGCTCATGCAGGGATGCCGGTCAGCTTGGCGCCGTTGCTCGCGGTAATGGTCAGGGTCATGATGCGGCCCTTTAAGGCATCGGGCGCAAAGCGGAAATCCTCTGTTGCGGGAATTTCAACAGAGGCATGGTTTTCGGCATGGCCGGTGCGCCCGTCGCGTTCGATGAGGACACGTCTTTCTGTGCCGATCAGGCTCTCCAGCCAGCGCGCTTTGCGGCCCTGTGCTGCGGTGCGTAGCCGGTCTGCCCGTGCTTTTATGGTGGCGCGGTCGAGTTGCGGCATCCGCGCTGCTGCTGTGCCGGGGCGGGGGCTGTAAGGGAAGATATGGCCGAACACGATGTCGCAATCCTCGAGCAGCGCGAGGGAGTTTGCGAACATGTCCGCCTCTTCGGTCGGGAAGCCTGCGATGATGTCGGCCCCAATGGCGATATCGGGACGCTTGGCCTTTAGCCGCTCGACCAGCCGGACGGCATCGGCGCGCAAGTGGCGGCGCTTCATGCGCTTCAAGATCATGTCATCGCCCGATTGAAGCGAGAGGTGAACATGCGGCATGATGCGGGTCTCCCCTGTGATGAGATCAAACAACCGGTCGTCAATCTCAATGGAGTCGAGCGAGGAAAGACGCAGCCGCTCCAGCGCAGGAACGTGCGTCAGGATGCGTTCGACCAGCAAGCCGAGCGTGGGGCTGCCCGGCAGGTCGGGGCCATAGCTGGTGAGGTCCACACCGGTCAGGATGACTTCCTTCTGGCCGGCATCAACACGGGCTTTGATCGCATCAATGATGGCACCTGCGGGGAGGGAGCGGCTTGGCCCGCGCGCCAAAGTGGTGACGCAGAAGGTGCAATCATGGTCGCACCCGTTCTGCACCTCGACAAAGGCGCGGGCATGGTCCGCGCCGGAGATAGCGGGGCCTTCCAATCCATTTGTGTCGAGCGAAGTCGAGACACCTTTAACACGTCCCTCGACTTCGCTCGGGACAAGCGGTG
>CAJBSR010000343.1 GCA_903958285.1 uncultured Sphingomonadales bacterium | reverse complement strand
CAGTTTGCGCATTTCGTGGGTGCGCTGGGCCTCGCGTCAATGGCCGACGACCCGCGCTACAAAACCAATTCCGCCCGCGTTGAAAACCGCGATACGCTGATCCCGAAATTGGCCGCCGCCATGAAGACACAGTCGACAGCCCATTGGGATGGCGCGCTGACCGCCGTCAACGTGCCGGCGGGGCCGATCAACGATGTCGGGCAGGCACTCAACGATCCGCAATCCGTGGCGCGGGGTTTGGCGACGATGGCAGGCGACCGTCCGGCGATTGCCAGTCCGCTGCGGTTGTCAGACTCCATGCCCGATGCGGGCACGGAGCCGCCGATGCTGGGGCAGAATACGGAAGAGGTGCTGCGTGCTTTTCTGGGGCACACAGATGCTGACTTGGACGCGCTGAAGGCGAAGGGTGTCGTCCCCTCTTAGGTCGTCAGAGGAGGCGTAAACTTACCCGTTCGTCCCGAGCAACGTCGAGGGACGTGTCTCGACTACGCTCGACACAAACGGAAGCGGACTAACCCACCGTCTGTTCAATCACCCCAAAGATCGGATGGTGCTTGTCATCCTCCATCCAGATGCGGACGGTATCGCCCTTCTTGAGGAACGGCGTTTCGGGCTTCCCGCCAAGGATGGTCTCCACCGTGCGAACCTCAGCCAAACAGGAATAGCCCAGCCCGCCTGCGCTAATCGGTTTGCCGGGGCCACCATCAGGCCCACGGTTGGAAACGGTGCCAGACCCGATGATCGTCCCCGCACACAGGCTGCGGGTCTTGGCGGCATGGGCAATGAGCTGGCCGAAGTCGAAGGTCATGTCGACACCCGCATCGGCGCGGCCGAGCGGCTGGCCGTTCAGATCAACGCAGAGTGCGCCGTGCAGCTTGCCGCCGTCCCAACGGTCGCCCAGCGCGTCGGGGGCGACGAAGACAGGGGAGAAGGCGCTGGCGGGCTTGGATTGCAAGAATCCAAACCCCTTGGCGAGTTCATCAGGGATGAGGTTGCGCAGCGAAACGTCATTGGTCAGGCCGACGAGGCGGATATAGCCCCGTGCCTCCTCTGCCGTTACGCCCTGCGGTACGTCGCCGGTGACGACGACGACTTCCGCCTCCATATCGCAGCCCCAGGCTTCGTCTGCGAGCGGGATGGCATCACGCGGGGCAAGGAAGCCGTCTGACCCACCCTGATACATGAGAGGATCGTGCCAGAAGCTATCCGGCATCTCCGCGCCGCGTGCCTGCCGGACGAGCGCGACATGGTTCACATAGGCGGAGCCATCTGCCCATTGGAACGCGCGGGGCAAAGGCGAGGCGGCGTTGCGTTCGTGAAAACGCATCATCGGGATGGTTTCATGCGCCAGATCGATCGCAAGGTTGCGCAGCAGCGGCTCTGTTGTGTGCCAATCATCAAGGGCAGCTTGAAGCGTGGGGACAATGTGCGTGGCGTCGGCACACCAGGCGAGATCGTCCGAAACAACAACAAGGCGGCCATCACGTCCACCCTTTAGAGATCCGAGCTTCATGTGCGTCTCCTGTCCAATGGTATCCATCCGACTTGACGGACACACCCATTCATGGTGGCTTTGTCATCCGAAACGGGGCGCATTGAAAGGGGATTCGATGGGGGCTGCCAGGAAACGATGGGGATGGGGCATATTGGCGGCCGGATTGCTCGGCCTGTCCCCCCTGTCCGCGCAGCGTGCGGACCCGAATGAGGAGGCCGCGCAAAAGGGATTCATGACGGATGTGGGGCGGGCGCCCGCTTGGCATCTGACGCAGCTCAAGCGGATGCACGCAGCAATTGCAGCGCTGAAGCCGCAACGGCCGGGTGTGGTGGACGCCTATGTTGTCGCTGTCGGGCTCGATTCAGATCCTGTCTTTGGGCGGGAGGCCGCCGAGGCCGCCAAGGTGTTGTCCCGCCGCTATGACGCGGAAGGCCGCACGCTATTGCTGGCGGCTGGCGGTGGTGCGGGGCCGGTGCCAAATGGGTCGCCCGCCAATCTCCAGACGGCACTGGCGGCCGTTGCCGGGCTGATGGACGCTAAGGAAGATGTGCTCCTGCTCTACACCACCTCGCACGGGGCGCCGAAGGTTGGCATCGTTTATAAGGACGGTGAGAATGGATATGGCTATATCGCGCCGAAGAGCCTTGCCGCGACCCTGAACGGGCTGGGCATCCACAATCGAATGGTCCTGATTTCCGCCTGTTATTCCGGCATCTTCATTCCCGATCTGGTGAATGATGACACGGTGCTGATCACTGCGGCGTCGCCAGTGACGACGTCGTTCGGCTGTGCGCCTGCCAATGATTGGACGTTCTTTGGCGATGCGCTCATCAACAATGCCTTCCGGGCCCCGGCCAAGCTTGATGAGGCGATGGGACAGGCGCTGTCGCTGATTGGCGGTTGGGAAAGGATGCGCGGGCTGCCGGCCTCCAACCCTCAATATTTTGTGGGGGCGCATGCGCGGGGTTGGCTGGCGTCGCTTGAGGCACGGACGCCGACAACGACAACGCCCAAAGTGGGACGGCCTGCTATTGAAGAGAAATAGGACAACGCCCTAAGAGCGTTCTCATGTCCTCGCTCACACTAGAAGAATTCGTCCCCTATCGGCTGTCGGTCGCGTCCAATGCGGTGTCGACACGCATCTCCCAAAGCTACCGGAAGCGCTTCAAGCTGAAAGTGGCGGAATGGCGGCTGATCGCCATCCTTGCCGAAACCGCGCGCATGACGCCGCAGGACATCGGCAAGGCGGGGGAATTGGATAAGATCACGGTCAGTCGCGCGGCGGCGGCGCTGCTGAAGCGGGGACTGGTGGCGCAGGACCGTAATCCCGAAGATGGCCGTTCGCATTTCCTGACCCTGACACCCGAAGGCAAAGCGCTTTACGAACAGATCGTGCCTGCCGCCAAGGGAATGGAAGACGCTTTGCTGACCAATTTCTCGGCGGAAGACCGGGCCCACCTCGTCCGCTTGCTCCGACAGATCGAGATCGCTGCAAATTCTCCTTGACGTAAACGTGAACTTGGGGATTCCAAGGGCGCATATTTCAACGAAAGGACTCCCCCGATGTCGCTCGATGTGTTGCACCGCACCGCCTACACCGAAGACCATGAAGCATTCCGTTCGACCGTCCGCCAATTTGTGGCGAAGGAAATCGAACCCAATGCCGACAAATGGGATGCCGCTGGCCTTGTCCCGAAGGACGTCTGGCCAAAGGCGGGGGAACTTGGTCTGCTCTGCCCGACCGTTCCGGAAGCTTATGGCGGGCTTGGTCTCGACT
>CAJBSR010000342.1 GCA_903958285.1 uncultured Sphingomonadales bacterium | reverse complement strand
CATCTGTGGGAGGATGTGAAGCGGCATTTGCGCTTTAACTTCGAAACGCCGGGCGGCGGCTATAACCCCGTGCAGAAAATCGCCTATTCGCTCGTGTTGTTCGTTCTGTTGCCGCTCCTTATTCTGACGGGCCTGACAATGTCGCCGGGCATGAACGCGGTTCTGCCCTGGCTGATAGACCTGTTCGGCGGGCGGCAGTCTGCGCGGTCCATTCATTTCATCTGCGCCGGTGGAATGGCCCTGTTTATTGCCGTCCATCTGGTACTGGTGCTGCTGGCAGGGCCAATCAACGAAGTGCGGTCCATGATCACCGGCTGGTTCCGGGTGAAGGGAGAAGGGTCATGATCCTCACACGTCGCAATCTGCTGCTCACTGCAGGCGCTGGCCTTGTCACCGGGTGTGACAAGCTCGGCCAAAACCCGACCTTTCGTGAGGTGCTGAAACTCGGCGAAAAGGGCAATTTCGCGATCCAGCGGTCCCTACAACACCGGTCCGCCCTTGCGCCGGAATTTGACCGGACGCAGATTTCGCCGATCTTCCGTGTCAATGGCACGCATGTTCCTGCGGGCGCGGCCTATGCCCAACACACAGCGGAAAAGTTCGTGAACTGGCGGCTGCGAGTAGAAGGCTTAGTAAATCGACCGATTGCTGTGTCGCCGGCGCAGTTGCAGCAGATGCCCAAGAGGACGCAGATCACGCGGCATGATTGCGTGGAAGGGTGGAGCGCCATTGGCGAATGGACAGGCGCCCCGCTCAAGCTGTTGCTTGATGCGGCCGGGCTGAAGCCGCAGGCCCGCTATCTGGTGTTTCACTGCGCGGATCGCATGGGGACGGGGGAGATGTATTATGAAAGCATCGACCTGATCGACGCCTTGCACCCGCAGACGATCCTCGCTTGGGCCCTCAACGGGCAGGCGTTGAGCGTCGGCCATGGCGCGCCTGTGCGGCTGCGGGTTGAGCGACAATTGGGCTATAAGCACGCCAAATATGTGGAGCGCATTGAGGCGGTGGCGGATTTGTCAACAATCCGGGGCGGCAAGGGCGGCTATTGGGAAGACGGGTCCGGTTACCAATGGTATGCCGGCATCTGACCCGCGCTCCCCATTGAAGCGCGGGCCTGAGGGGTGATTTAGTTTGCCTTCTTAGCCTTCCATTCGGCGCGCATCATCTCGCGCGCCGCTTTGCGTTCGGCCTCACTCAGGGTGCCATCCTTGTTGGTGTCGGCCTTGTCAAAACGGGCAAGTGCGGCCTGCGTTGCTTCGGCCTCGGTCACGATGCCATCTTTACTCGTATCGGCCATGCCGAACATACGGTCGTCCATCCGGCCCATGCGACCTTTGCCGCCTTCGCCATGGCCCATATGCTTCCGCTTCATTCCGCCGTGACCGGCCATGGGCGGCGATGCCATGCTTTCAGACATCATATTCTGGTGATGCGCGTCAAATTCGGCGCGGCTAATGCTGCCATTCTTGTCGGCATCCATTTTTGTGAACATCTCGCCCTGCATTTTCGACATATGCTCGGTGCGCGTGCTGGCAATTTCGGCTTGCGTCACAGCGCCATCCTTATTCGCGTCCATCTCGGCAAAACGGGCCTTCGCCCGCGCCTCAACATCGACGCGTGTCATGGGCTCTGATGCCATTATGCCATGGCCGTCATGGCCCCGCATCCCCTGTGCGATAAGGGGCGTTGTGGCGAGGGCGGCGATCCCGGCGATCAACAAAGTTTTTTTCACGGATTGTCTCCAATAGGGGCGGCAACGACACTCGCTGGCCCCTCTTAACGAACTTTCTAATCAATGGGTTGTTTCACAGAGCTGAATGGAAGGGCGGTTTGCGGCACAGCGCAACATTGCCCTCGGCGGCGGCATGCGCTAAAGGTCCAGAGCGCCCCGGCAACAGCGCGGACTGATCGTCCCGCCCGCCGGGGTTTCGCGCTTTAGATCGAAGTCAGGATTGCCGAATGACCCGTCGCCGCCAGATTTACGAAGGCAAAGCCAAGATCCTTTATGAAGGCCCGGAACCGGGAACGCTCATCCAATATTTTAAGGATGACGCGACGGCGTTCAATGCCCAGAAAAAGGGCACGATCAACGGCAAGGGCGTTATCAACAACCGCATTTCAGAGCATGTCTTCACGCTGCTCGGCAATATCGGCATCCCGACCCACTTCATCAAGCGCCTCAACATGCGCGAACAGCTTGTTCGTCAGGTTGAGATCGTCCCAATCGAAGTCGTCGTCCGCAACGTCGCCGCAGGCTCGCTGTCGAAGCGCTATGGCATTGAAGAAGGCACGCCGCTGAGCCGCACGATCCTTGAATATTACTACAAGGATGATGCGCTGGGGGATCCTTTGATCACCGAAGAGCACATCGCCTGCTTCGGTTGGGCGAGCCAGGAAGAACTGCACGACATTGCCGACATGGCGATCCGCATCAATGACTTCATGGCCGGTATGTTCGCGGGCATCGGCATCCGTCTCGTTGACTTCAAGCTGGAGTTCGGGCGGCTGTGGGAAAATGACTATGCCCGCATCATCCTGGCCGACGAAATCAGCCCCGATGGGTGTCGTTTGTGGGACATGGCGTCAGGCGAAAAGCTCGACAAGGACCGGTTCCGTCGCGATCTGGGCGGTGAAGTTGAGGCCTATCAGGAAGTGGCGCGCCGCATGGGCCTGCTCCCCGAAGGGTCGGACAATGCCGTCCTCGATCTGGAAACGCACCGTAAAAAACTGCGTGACTGATGTCCGCGACGTGTGGCGCGTCAACCTTTTGTAAAGCATAAGTGCTCTAGGATGCCTCAATTCTGAATGGAGGCACCACCATCATGGCAGGCTTTTATCAGACCGGCGACGATTTTACGGTTGATGCGCCGCGGCGGGCCGAACGTGTAGCTGTTCGCATGCAAGCCAGTTTGCGGGAACAAAGCTTCAGCAAATTCGATGTGCTGGTCAGCGATCTATCGACGGATGGGTTCCGCTGCGAGACGCATTACCGCGTCTCGCCCAATTCCCTTGTCTGGCTCACAATACCGGGTCTTTCACCCCTTGAAAGTCGTGTGGTATGGGCAACTGGCCAAGCCTATGGCTGCGCCTTCACCCAACCGCTGCATATCGCCGTTTTGGAGCATGTTGCGCGGATGTATCCGCAAGCCCCCGCTCGGTAAGACTGAACTTACTGCTCGGGGGTCGGCTCCGCTATTGGTGCCAGATCTGCTTGTGCGTCCACAGCCGATGCGGCGCTGCCCGACAGCGATTCAATACGGCGGAAGATATAAGCGTAAAGCTCAGGCTGGTTCAGCACGATCTCTGTCTTGGACTGTGAGATAATGGGAACGCCCTGATTGGCGATCTGCACGATCCGCAGCGCAACCTGGCTGCCGCCACGCTCTGGCAAGATGAGCGCCGAGAAGCGCAGGTCGGTGTCGTTGTTCGCGCCCTTGTCACCGGTTTTCCCGCGTCGCCCGCTGATCTGCCCGGTCGCGCGGTCGACAATATCGAGTTTGTAATTGGCTTCGCGGAATACCGCCACCGTCCGATCGAACGTGGTTTCGATCGACTGGCTATAAAACTTGCGCTGATAGCTCCCATCGACATTGAACACCGCCCGGTCCGGCTGCAGCGGCGCAGGGTTGGCGCACCCTGTCACCAGCAGTATGCAGGCCATGCCAGCCAGAATGTTGAACTTCGTCATGATGCTCTCCTCGGTGATTATTCCAGAGGGTAGGAAGGCGCATCGCCTCTGTCTATGCGGCCGCGCCGGAGTGGCAGAGATTGCTATTACTTTTCAATAATTTGCCGCCATTCTGGTTCGGCCTGACCGGAAAACTGCATCCGATACGGAGGACCTGAACCAGCAAAAGAGGGAAGGGCCTTTAGATAAGGTCCGATCTGCAGGAAATGACCAAACTATAGACTATTCGTGGGCATGGTCCGGACCGCATTGAGCGATCAACAAAGCAGAATAGGTCGTGTAATGCTCGTTAATGGAAGCCCGGCAGGCCAGGTTGCGCTGCGTTTGGGTGTGAAGCTCGATACCGATGATCTGCGTATCATCTCAGCGCTCTATTTCGGTGGCGTTCGCCACGAAGCACAGGTGCGGGACTCTGTCCGTCTGTCCAGACTGACCTTCTTCCTGCGCCTCCGCCGTTTGAAGCGCGCTTGCATTGTGTCGGGTGGATCAGACGCGGTGAATGCCGATCGCCACAACCTCAACCTCACCCTGGCCGCCCGGCGAACGCTTTTTGCGCTTGAAGCTGAAATCCGGTCCGCCGGTGTCTTTGGAGGTGGCCTTGTCGGCGATGGAACAGGACCGGCTGGGGAACGGTTATCGTACCAGAAGGCAAACGGCCTCCGTCACTCTCCTGAAGGGGCCAGGCAAATGGGCATGCAATGGGTCAGTTAAGCGAAGGTCTCAACGTCGTTGAGCAAGCGTTCCGTATGCGTATGATGACGCCGGAATTTGAGATCATTCTGCACCTCTACGAACACGGGCCAACACCGTCGGCTGCATTGCGGGCAGCCTCGCGCGCCTCCTCTGCAGCCTTCAGTTTGATTCTGAAGCGGCTTGTCGGGGCGGATATCCTGCAGGTGGAACACGGCGCTGCAGACCGCCGCGTCCGCAAATATGATCTGACGGGCTGGGCCAATGATGTGATGGAGGCCTAT
>CAJBSR010000341.1 GCA_903958285.1 uncultured Sphingomonadales bacterium | reverse complement strand
CGCCCACCCCTGCGAAACTTACCGCTGCGACGTTTATGAAATCACGACGGCGAACGCCGCCCTGTTCTTCGCCAGCGGTTGCGCTGTCTTCCATCAAACTTGCCATGCTTTCCATTTATCCCTGATTCGACTTAGACCTTACCATCCCACTGTTCCTTCTTGGAAACCGCGGAAAATCAGGACAGCGACCCCCAGAACCTTAAGATTTGCGGGCCTGATAGCGATGTTACCGGCAGTTGCAAATACGAAATCCAAGCCGCTTGCCGGGTGCTATGTGGATCGCTTATCGCATTGTGATGCGCATTGCACTTTACGAACCCGAAATCGCAGGTAACGTTGGCGCAATCCTGCGCCTTGCCGCCTGCATGGATGTGGCCGTCGATATCATCGATCCCTGCGGCTTTCCTTTCTCCGATAAGAAGTTGAAACGGTCCGGTATGGATTATGCGGAGCGGGTTGATCTCGCGCGCCATGCCGATTGGCCCACATTCCGGCGTGCGAAACCCGGCCGTCTCATCCTGATGTCGAGTAAGGCGGAGACCCTGTTGGGTGATTTCACTTTCCAGCCGGAAGACACGCTGCTGATGGGCAAGGAGAGCGCGGGCGTGCCGGATGAGGTGCGCGCCGTCTGTGATGCCGCGATCCGCATCCCAATGGCATCTGGACTGCGCTCCTTCAACATTTCGGTCGCAACCGGCATCGCCGTGTTTGAGGCTTTGCGGCAAACGGGCCAGTTGCCCGTCGGTTGAGTGGCTTGGCATCCCTCTATTGCACTTCTAAAGCGACCGCCATGAACAGACCCAATGTCCCTTTTGCGCTCGATAACGAGCAGGCAGCCGCTCGATCCTGGTTTGAGACGCTGCGTGATCGCATTTGTGCCGAGTTTGAAGCGATTGAGCGCGAGGCCGGAAGCGACGCGTCGTTCGACTATACCGGCTGGAACCGTGACGATGATCCCGATGCCAAGGGCGGCGGTGGTGTGCGCGGCGTCATGAAGGGCAAGGTCTTTGAAAAAGTAGGCGTCAACGTCTCCACCGTCGGCGGCGCGTTTTCGGAAGAGTTTTCCAAAACCATCCATGGCGCAGGGGATGACCCCAACTTCTTTGCAACCGGCATTAGCTTGGTGGCCCATATGGCCAACCCACATGTGCCTGCCGTGCATATGAACACGCGCTTCCTCGTCACGCAAAAGCGCTGGCTAGGTGGCGGCGCGGACCTCAATCCGCCTATCCCGTATGAAGAGGACACAGCGGACTTCCATGCCCGGCTAAAATCGACCTGCGATGCGCATGGGGCCGATTATTATGACCGCTTCAAAAAATGGGCAGACGATTATTTCTGGATTCCTCATCGCGGCGTGCATCGCGGCGTCGGCGGCATCTTCTACGATCATCTGGAAGGCGCGTTTGAACAGAATTTCGCCTTTACCCGCGATGTGGGGGAGGCGTTTCTGGATGTTTATCCCAAGCTCGTTCGGCGACGGATGAACCAGCCCTTTTCCGCCGCAGAAAAAGAGCAGCAACTCATCTGGCGCGGGCGCTATGCCGAATTCAACCTTGTCTATGATCGCGGGACACTCTTTGGCCTGAAGACCGGCGGCAATATCGACGCCATCCTGATGAGCCTGCCGCCTGAAGCGACATGGGCCTGATACCAGTCCCCGAAGGCGAGTTGGCGACCATCGTTACCTCGCTGGAAATGCGCACGCGGCCAAGGCCTGCGCCGATGAATGCGGTGCCACTGTCGCTTGTGAACTGGAAGGCGCCGACGCCTGCCAAATATCGCGCGCTTTTTGAACGGGTGGGGAGCCCGTGGCTCTGGTTCTCACGTCTTGTCATGTCGGATGCTGAGCTGACGGGCATCATTCATGATGAGGCCGTCACCATCTGGGCTGTCTGTGACCGTGCGGGAATTGAGGTCGGTATCCTCGAACTTGATTTCCGAACCGACGGGGCATGTGAGATCGCGTTCTTTGGTCTCGTG
>CAJBSR010000340.1 GCA_903958285.1 uncultured Sphingomonadales bacterium | reverse complement strand
ATTCCCGCTTTCGCGGGAATGACAATCTGGGGGTGTGGATTCCCGCTTTCGCGGAAATGACATTCAGCCGTTAAAAGCTATACTCGTCATACACCTTCGTGAGGTCACCTGCCCAAGGTCCGTTGAACTTCTCTAGCAATTCGTCAGCCGACGTTTTGCCGCTGTCGACCATGCGGCGGAGCGGGTTGAGGAAGCCGCTTTCATTGTCGCCCATGGAATTGACCTGCGCGCGGGCGTTGAGGCCGGCCGTGGCAATGTCGAGCACTTGCTTGGCGAGATCGTTGAGCGTGCGGCCATCGGGCAACGGTGCCTTCAGCCCCAGTTTCGGCACGGCATCGCGCAGCTTTTGGTGATCTTCGATGGTCCAATGCTTGACCAGATCCCACGCTGCATCGAGCGCCGATCCGTCATAAAGCAAGCCAACCCAGAACGCAGGCAAGGCGCAGATGCGGTTCCAGGGGCCACCGTCTGACCCGCGCATTTCGAGGAAGCTCTTGAGGCGGACTTCGGGGAAGGCTGTTGAGAGGTGATCATTCCAGTCGCCAATGGTCGGCTTCTGGCCGGGATACACATCAAGATTGCCGTCGAGGAAGTCGCGGAAATTCTTGCCCGCTGCGTCGATATATTTGCCGTTCCGGTAGACGAAGTACATCGGCACATCGAGCATATAGTCGGCATAGCGTTCATAGCCGAAGCCATCTTCAAAGACGAAGGGCAACATGCCCGTGCGCGCGGGATCCGTATCGGTCCAGATATGCGAGCGGTAGGAGAGATAGCCGTTGGGCTTGCCCTCCGTGAACGGCGAATTGGCGAAGAGCGCAGTGCCGAGCGGCTGGAGTGCCAAGCTGACGCGGAACTTCTTCACCATGTCGGCCTCGCTCGAATAATCGAGGTTGGTCTGGATGGTGCAGGTGCGCAGCATCATATCGAGGCCCATCGTGCCCACGCGCGGCATATGCTGCAGCATGATGCCATAGCGGCCCTTGGGCATGATCGGCAGGACGTCACGCGTCTTGTCCGGCCACATGCCAAGGCCAAGGAAGCCGAGGCCCAGTTCAGCGCCAATTTCCTTCACCTGCTTCAGATGGCGGCCGGTTTCGGCGCAGGTCTGGTGCAGGTTTTCGAGCGGGGCACCGGAAAGTTCAAGCTGCCCGGCGGGTTCCAAGCTGACATTGCCATCCGCACCACCGAGCGCGATGACGTTGTCGCCCTCCATGATGGGTTCCCAGCCATAGCGGGTCATCGCCATCAAAAGATCGCGGATACCGCCGGGTTCGTTATAGGAAGGCGCGCGATGATCGGCGGTGCGGTACACGAACTTTTCGTGCTCCGTCCCGATCCGCCAGCGGGCCGCCGGCTTTTCTCCCTTGGCGAACACGCTGATCAGATCAGCGCGGTTCTCGATTGGCGGGTCAAATGCGCCGCTCTCCGTCTTCGTGCTCATGCGCGCCCCCTTAGGACGGACCGTTTCGATGTGAAACGAAAATCTACCACGTGCCAAAGTCGCCGGGTGGCTGGCTGGTTGTCAGCGCCGGTCGGCTGGGGCGGCGCCAGCCATAGCGCCGTCGTTTGACAAGGCGGAGGCAAGGCCATTCCCCCCCTGTCGATGCCGCGAGGCGCAGGCCCTGCTGTGCATAAGCGCGCTTCACGGCGTCGACCTGCTTGTCGAGCAATCCTGCGAGGATCAGCGTCCCGCCTTCTGCCAGAATGTCGGCCAGCGCAGGGGCCAGCTCAATAAGCGGTCCGGCGAGGATGTTGGCAATCACAAGATCATAAGGCGCGCGCCGTTGGATCATCTCATGGTCGGTGCCCGAGGCCGCGCACAAAGCGACTTGGCCGGGAAACTGGCCAACCGGGATGGCATTGGCGTCTGCATTCTCGATGGAGATTTCGATGCTGACCGGGTCGATATCCGATGCCGTCACATACGCGCGGGGCCACAAATGGCCTGCGGCAAAGGCGAGCAGCCCGGTGCCGGTGCCAACGTCCATGATGTTGTCAAAACGGGCGCCGGTGCGGCGCAGCGAGTCGAGCGTCTTGAGGCAATTGCTCGTTGTCTCATGTCCGCCTGTGCCGAAGGCGCGGCTCGCCTCGATCAGAAAAACAACCGATCCGGCAGGCGCTTTTTCTTTAAAGGCAGAGGTGTGGACGAAGAACCGACCGGCCGAAACGGGTTGGGAGGACTGCTGGCTGAGGGTGACCCAATCTTCTTCCTCCACGCGTTCAATCACGACCTTGGAAAAGGGTGTGCCGGGCGCAAGGGCGCGGATAAGGTCGATCTGGTAATTATCTGGTTTGCCAACAAAAAATGCGGATATTTCCCAGTCATTTGGTCGGGCAGGGTCGGGCTCGCTCGCGACGATGGTGGGCGGTTCATCAAAGGAAGCAAAGGCCTCCATTTCGAAGTCGATCTGCTCTGCCTGCAGCCGCGTGCAGGGCAGGGTGATCTTCCAGCTTTCAGATGTGTCGGTCATCCTCGCGTGATTACGCCCCAGAACGGGGCACGCAAGCGCGCTGATGCAACCGAATTGAATTTGATTGTGGCCAGCGTGATTGAACTTTATGCCATGCTCGGTCGTAGGGAATGGCAGAACAGATGGCGGGCTGGCCATCTGAGTTGCTGACGACCGACACCGAGTGGGGGGTCGGAGGGAGACATGAAAATGAAACCGGAACTGCAGGAGCTGCTTGCAGCTTCGCAGGCACAGCCGCATTCTGATGCGCGCTTTGCCTTGCTGCATTCATTGAATGAACAATTGGCTGTTGCTGATGCGTTGGAGCTTGATCTTGTCGCGATCCGCATTTCCGAAGCGATTGACCAGCTGGTTGAGGAACTGGGCCTCGGCGCTGCGGACAGCACGGCGCATTAACGGCGCAGCTGATCCGCAGATCGGGCGGAAAATGGCGGCGTCGGCAAATGAACCGACGCCGTCATGCAGGTCAGTGGCGTCTTAGCTGATGAAGCAGGACGCAGGTGCTGCGGCGGCAAAGCCAATGGTGGCATTTGCTGACCCGGCGATTGCCTTAGGTTCAATCCCAAAGGCTTGGCAGACCAGATGATATCCGTTTTGCGAGAGCGAGACGAATACGCGGCGGCGATCGGTTGGGTCAATCTTGCGATCAATAAACCCATCCTTTTCCAAGCGGGTTAGGTAGCGGAGCACGGTTGTTAGCGGGATACGCGATTCAACGCCGATATCGGTGATCGCGAGATTGTGCCCCATGCGCTGGGCGCGTTCCAGTTCCAGAAGAATGTCCCACGCGGCATCGCCGAAGTAATTGACGCTAAAGGCGCGTTCTCGCCGGCGGCGCAGGCGGAGTTCGGCGTCGACGGGATGGAGCAACGATTCTGCGGTCGGGGAAGCAATCCGCTGCGACAGCGAATTGAGCGCCGACACGGTCTGTATGATGATGTCCTGCATTTCGTCATGTGAGCCCTGGCTCATGGTAAAGTTCCTTCGTCGCCAGAATTGGCCTTGCGGCCGCTTCCGAATTGCTTGTTCAACGCTGTCTACGCATTTTGGGGAGGATCCCCGATTACTCATGACGGCGGCGGTGCGGCTAATGACGACCTGCCTGTGTCCTTCAAGGACATCTGCCCCGCTGTCGAAACATAGTTAGTCTATCGGATGCAATTCTCACCATATCGTAGATATACCCATAAGTGTTTCTACGTATGACCTTTTGTGCAGGTTTACAGTCAGCGGACGTAGCTGGCGCCGTTTACATCCAGAACAGCACCCGTCATGGATGGCGGGGCCTTCAGCGCACAAAACGCGACCATCTCAGCGACTTCCTCAGGCATGGCCACACGACCGAGCGGAATGTCCGCCAGCAATTTGTCGCCGCCACGGCTCGCCAGATAATCATCGGCCATGCCAGTCATCGTGAAGCCGGGGCAGATGGTATAAGCAAGGATGCCTTGCGCTGCGTACGCGCGGGCAATCGACTTGGTCATCGCGACCATGCCGCCCTTGGACGCGGCATAATGCCAGTGTTGCGGCGAATCTCCGCGATAGGCGGCGCGGCTGGCGACGTTGACAATGCGCCCCTCGGCCTTCCGGTCCTGCCAGTGCAGCACGGCGCGGCGGCAGAGCAGGGCGGAGGATGTCAGATTGATCTGCATCGTGCGTTCCCAGCCGGAGAGCCAATCAGGCTCATCAGAGGTGAGGGGGTTTTCTTCAAACACGCCTGCATTGTTGACGAGGATGTCGACGCGCCCCTCAAGCGCGGCCAGCCCGGCCTCCCAAAGATCCCCCGCGCCACCGGCCGTTGAAAGATCAAAATCTTTGCTGGCGACCGCAAAAATACGGGTGTCCTCATATCCAAAACGGGTGCGAATAGCCGCGCCAATCCCTCGGGACGCGCCGGTGATGATGATGTTCTTTGTCATACTGGCCCCTTAACCGATGTGTCCCTTTGGGCAAAGGCAGTTGCGCCGACCGTCTGACGCGTTAAGGGGATGGCGACGAACTGACAAAAGACAGGGAATGATCATGGCGCAAAACCGCGCAAGGCCGCTCTCGCCGCACCTGACGATCTGGAAATGGGGCGCCAACATGGCGGCCTCCATCATACACCGTGTGACCGGAACCGGGATGGCGACCGTTGGTGTGCTTGTTTTGACATGGTGGCTTGTAGCCGCCGCAACGGGGCAGGAATCCTATGATTACTTCCTCGGCTGGGCGAAGCATCCGCTGGGCCAATTGGTCCTGATCGGCCTCAGCTGGGCGTTCTTCCAGCATCTCGGCTCCGGCCTTCGGCACTTCGTACTCGATGTCGGCGCAGGCTATGAACTTAACACCAACCGCTTCTGGGCGCGCGCAACCTTCGTCTTTGGCGTTGTGATGACAGCCGCGCTCTGGGGCTATCTGCTGTTCGTGAAGGGATAAGGCGATGGGAACCGGAACAGGTCTGGGCCGCGTCCGCGGTCTCGGTTCGGCAAAACATGGTGGCGCGCATTGGGTGCTGCACCGCATGACGGCGGTCGGCAATCTGCTGCTGCTGCCTTGGCTGCTCATCTCGCTCGTGCGTCTGCCGACTTACGATTACACCACGGTCACCACTTGGCTGGCCCAGCCGATGGCTGCCGTGCCGATGATGCTGCTTGTCATCTCGGTCTTCTGGCACTTCCGCATCGGCCTTCAGGTCGTGATTGAGGATTATGTCCATGAAGAAGGCACAAAGTTTGCCAGCCTGACGGCGCTCACCTTCTACACGCTCGGCACAGGCGCCTTCGCGCTGTTCGCCATCGCCAAGATTGCTCTGACGGGGACACCCAACTGATGTCCGAAGCCTATAAGATTATCGACCATACCTATGACGTCGTTGTTGTCGGCGCGGGCGGCTCTGGCCTGCGCGCGACGATGGGCGCGGCCGAAGCCGGTCTGAAGACAGCCTGCATCACCAAGGTCTTCCCGACGCGCAGCCACACGGTTGCAGCGCAGGGCGGGATTGCGGCGTCGCTTGGCAACAACTCGCCCGATCACTGGACCTGGCACATGTACGACACGGTCAAGGGGTCGGACTGGCTGGGTGATCAGGACGCGATTGAATATATGGTGCGTGAAGCGCCTGCCGCCGTTTACGAGCTGGAGCACGCCGGCGTGCCGTTCAGCCGCAACGACAATGGCACGATCTACCAGCGTCCGTTCGGCGGCCACATGCAGAATATGGGCGAAGGCCCGCCAGTGCAGCGCACCTGTGCCGCGGCGGACCGTACCGGCCACGCCATGCTGCACGCGCTCTACCAGCAGAGCCTGAAATACGATGCGGACTTCTACATCGAATATTTCGCGCTCGACCTCATCATGGAAGACGGCCCCGATGGCCCCGAATGCCGTGGCGTCATCGCCATGTGCATGGAAGACGGGACGATCCACCGCTTCCGTGCCCAGTCGGTCGTGCTGGCCACCGGCGGCTATGGCCGTGCCTATTTCTCGGCAACCTCGGCGCACACCTGCACAGGTGATGGCGGCGGCATGGTGTTGCGCGCGGGCCTGCCGTTGCAGGATCTGGAGTTCGTCCAGTTCCACCCGACAGGCATTTACGGCGCAGGCGTGCTCATCACTGAGGGTGCACGCGGCGAAGGCGGCTATCTGACCAATTCCGAAGGTGAGCGTTTCATGGAACGCTATGCCCCATCGGCCAAGGACCTCGCCTCGCGCGACGTCGTCTCGCGCTCCATGGCCATGGAAATGCGCGAAGGTCGCGGTGTTGGCCCCAATAAGGACCACATCTTCCTGCACCT
>CAJBSR010000339.1 GCA_903958285.1 uncultured Sphingomonadales bacterium | reverse complement strand
GGCTTTTGGCCCGAGTGACTTTGCATTGCCCAGCGATGCATTGGTGAGCGAAGAGCTGCCGATAGAGGAACGGCAAGACGTCCAATTTCCGGCGCACACCGACACGGTCGCACAGATCAAAGATCTTGTGGCGCGGATCGAGGCCTATCGCAAAGACCGCGTCGATGATGGTGATGAGTTTTTCCTGCAAGGCAGTGACGAGGCACCCGTTGACACCTTCAGGTTTGAAGCGGGTGTTGATGGCCTGATCAACTGGGTGGAGGGCGCGCCACGCGGCCCTGTGATCGGGATCGAATTGGGCGCGATGGCAGAGATTGGGGAGCATGGTGTCGATGGCCATGCAGCGGGTGCCTTCCGTAGGCGAACACCTTTCCGCAATGCTCGTATGCGCGTTCCGGGGCAGGGGCTCGCTGCGGGGGACTGGTTGATTTCAGGGTTGCCGTTGTTTGACGCTGCCTCGGGTCGCTTTGAAGGCTACCGTTGCACTGCCCGTCGCCCATTGAGGGATGAACAGCCTTTTCCGCGCGCAAGCGGTCTGGTGTCACAAGGTTTGCCGCCAGACTCCCTGCGCCAACTCGTTCACGAACTTCGCACTCCGCTCAATGCTATTCGTGGCTTTGCAGAGATGATTTCCGCGCAATTGCTCGGACCTGTTTCGTCCCCTTATCGCGACCGTGCAGAAGCCATCATTGCCGATGCGCGCAAGCTGCTGGCGATGTTTGACGATCTGGACGTAGCTGCCAAGATAGAACGCGGTGCCTTTGAAGGGCGCAGCGTTGCAGGCGTAGAACCTATTTCAACTCTGCATGCCGTTGTGCAGGACATAGCGCCTTTAGGCAGCGCCTATCGCGCCCGTTTGCGCTTTGATCTGGAACCAGAAGTGCCAAATGTTCTTCTTGATCTGGTCACACTCGACCGGCTGTTCTCGCGTATTGTCTCTGTGGTTCTGTCCGCGTCGCAACAAGGGGACACGATGGCTTTGGTGCTGCATCGGTCCGGCGCCGCCTTGCACTTCCGCGTCGACCGTCCGACTCGCCTCGCCGGCATGTCGGTGGCGCAGATGTTTGATACGTCGCTGGAAGGCAGTGAAGGTACAGACGATGGACCGCCACTTGGCCTCGGCTTTGCTTTGCGGTTGGTCGACAGCATGGCGACAGCCGTTGGTGCGACATTTGAAATTCTAGAAGATGCGTTCCTGCTGCGTCTTCCGATTGGCGCCACCAACGGAGCGGCTGAACGCGGTGGTTGATTGGGCTGGCGCTGATGCCTGGTAGCCGCTTGCGGGGACCTGTAATCTACTTGCGCGGCGGGCCGCGGGTCCGCTATCGGGCGGTGGCGTGGCGCGTGGGCCTGTAGCTCAATGGTAGAGCCGGCCGCTCATAACGGCTAGGTTGCGGGTTCGAATCCTGCCGGGCCCACCAAAACGTATTTGCCGTTCGGGGATGACCCGTCTATGGCACCCGGGTCGGGGAGTGGCGCAGGCTGGTAGCGCACCTGGTTTGGGACCAGGGGGTCGCAGGTTCGAATCCTGTCTCCCCGACCATTTCATGAGAGATTTAGGCC
>CAJBSR010000338.1 GCA_903958285.1 uncultured Sphingomonadales bacterium | reverse complement strand
TCGACAGGGCGCCAATCATCATCGAGCCCAGGTCCACACGGGTCGCGAACGGCGCCACCTGGTGCGACTTGGTGGGATACATGCCGGTCGTGAAGGCGATCAGTCCGTCATACACGCCTGTCTTCAGGTTGTTGAAGTGGGTCGCGAAGTCGCCCTGAACCGGCACCGCGCCGATGCCCGAGGCCCACAGCGACAAGGAGCCCGCCGCGCCGATCTTGCGCCCCTTGAGGTCGGCAATCGTGTTGATCGGGAAGTTGCTCAGGACGTAGTCGGTGTCCGTGGACAAGGCCGCCAGGAAGATCTGGTTGTGCTTGGTCCACTCATTGACCATGGCCGGCTCTTCGGTGTTGAGCTCGTACATGATTTTGTTCATCACGCGGGCATCGTCGCTGCCGAAGGGCGCCATGAAACAGACCGCCTGCAGCGGGATCTTCGACGCTTCAAAGATGGTGTAGACAAAGCCCATCTCGGCCACGCCGGATTCAACGGCCTGGAGCTCGCCGCCAACCTTGGCGAGGGTGCCGCCAAAGGCTTCGGTCCAGACGATGTTGTGCTTGCCGCCGGCTTCTTTCAGCCGCTTGTCCACCTCGGGGATGAAGTAGTTCTTGATCATCCCGATCCACGGCAGCTGCGGACCGTGCGCGGCACTGAAGGTGACCTTGAAGGTTTCGGCGCTCGCGGCGGGCGCCAGGGTGAACATCAGGCCGGCAATCGCGGCACTCAGAAACGAACGTTTGGCGAATTTCATGCTTGTGTCTCCTGCGGTTTAATTCTCGAACTCAATGTACGGCATAGGACCGATCGAAAAAAATGCGTTTTATCTATTCAGGCCATAGAAGCCCTGCATGCCTGAAAGCGATCAGCCGAACGCCTCGAGTGAACGCCCGCCCGCCTGCACGGACTTGGCATGGACCAACACGATCGCCATCACGCAAGGCACGCTGCCCCGGTTGATCCAGTTGTGGACGGTTCCGCGCTGGACCATCACGTCGCCCGCGCGCAGATGAACCTCTTCCCCCGTCTCGAGCTCCATGTCGATCTCGCCCGACATGACCACGATGTAATCGATGGTGTCGGTCCGGTGGACACGCTGAGCGATGCCGGGGTGGAAATCAAGAATACGAAACACGGTGCCATCGGGCACCATGGTGAACACGCCGGGGCGCCGTCCGGCGTCCGCGTCGCCGTCGTTGTTCGCCGGGTGGGTGTCGGTGGTCCAGATGTTGTAGACGAAGCCGTTCGGTCGCGCCTGCGCGAAATCGCCACATGGCTCATCGATCTTCACGACGGCCTTGCCCTGCGCGTCGTGTCCGGTCACAACCCGTCGTATGGTGGGATGGTTCATACCCGCTCCTGGTGGGGCCGATCGCAGTGCGCGATGAAATCGGCGATCGACGATGCCAGCCGTTCCTCCTGCGGCGCCCAATCGGCGAAGGGCAGCAAAGGTTCATCGGTGTCTTCAATGGGCAGCGGCTTGAGGACCGCGCCCGGAATCAAGCCGGCGACGGCCTCGCCCGCGAGGCGGCCGTGCGTGCGGTCATTTCCGGGAACGACCATCGCCGGCACCCGGATCGTGCGCAGGACCTCGGACTCCACCCCGAGCATGGGCTCTGCGGGTCCGCGCCGGAAAACCTCCAGCCAAAGCGACATGACCCGGATGTAGTCGTCCTTGTGCATGGCCATCAGGCGATCGCGGTTGCCCGGATTCATCCGGATACGCTCCTGGTAGTCGGGCATCTCGCAGACGGCCGCCATGCCGCCCTGGCGGGCTGCTTCAATGAATTGGCCGTAATAGATGTTCGGCAGGCGCCCCGCGGCGAAGGATCCGCCCGTCACACGGATCAAGATCAGTCCGCGCACGCGGTGCGGGTGACGCCGGTGGAAGATGACCGAAGTTCTGGCACCCGAGGACGTTCCGCCGATGAAGGCCGACGCGGCGCCGATCTCTTGCAGCAGCTGCGCGAGGTCATCGGCCCAGATTTCTTCTTCGCCCAAGTCGCCTTCGATGACGATGTCCGATGCACCGCAGTTGCGGCGATCGTGCAGGAGCACCCGCACGCCCCGGTCCGCCAGCTTGCGCGCCAGGGGCACCAGTTCATCGAAGCCGCGTCGCCCACCGGGCATGAGGGCCAGCCAGGGCCCTGCCTCACCGAAGGTTTCATAACGCAGCAGGGCGCCACGGACCACACGAGTCACCATCCTTCGATCTCCAGTGGACACGCGTGAAGACTAGAGGCGCAGGAGCCGGCGTGCATTGCCCTCGTAGATTTTTGACCGGTCGACCGCATTCAAGCCAAGGTCGTCGATCGCCTTGATCGTTCCGCCAATCAGATGACGCCCACCGCGCGAATCAAACGGCGCGTCGGTGGCAAAGAGGCAGTGATCGGCCTGGAAAAAATCAAGGCCGCAGCGCGCCGCAGCCGACGAGCCGTTGGTGGCCGTGTCCGCGTAGATCATGCGGTAGTAATCCAGCAGCGGCTTTTTCAGGCCCGCTTTTTCCGCGGCGGGGTTGCGGTCGGTCTCGCCATCAAAAATCTGGCTGAAACCCAGAGCGATCTTCTGCGAGAAGAAGGGAATCATGCCCCCCATGTGGTGGGTGATGATCTTCAGGTTCGGCAGCTTGTCGAACAGACCCGAAAAAATCAGGCGCGTGACACACGCACTGGTTTCGTAGGGCCAGCCGAAGGTGAACCAGATTTCATTTTCCGAGGCGGACTCCGACGCGTAGTCGGAGAAGTTCGGGCCGCGCATCGGATGGATCCAGACCGGCAGGTCGTGGCGCGCCATGGTCTCGAACAGCGGGTAGAACTCGGGCGCGCTCAGAGACTTGCCCAAGACGTTCGTGAACACCTGGATACCGCGAGCGCCCAGCTCCTTGACCGCCCGGTCGGCCTCCTTGACCGCGGCCTCCGGGTTGTTCATGGGCATCGAGGCAATGAAAGCCGGGAAACGATCCGGGTGGGCCTTGCAGATGGCCGCCAGGCCGTCATTGGCCAGTCGGGC
>CAJBSR010000337.1 GCA_903958285.1 uncultured Sphingomonadales bacterium | reverse complement strand
GGTGGCGCCAGCGGCACCAAAGGTTGAGGCGTTTCCTATAGTGGCTCCGGAAAATGAGGACGTAACTGCACCTCTACCCGCTACAGCAACTCCAATCGCAACCGCCCCAAAACTTGATGCCGCATCACCTGCGCCTGTGCCGACAGAAACGCCAGTATCTGGACCTGCTCCCAACGTACAGGTCAACGCTGCGCCAATTCCAACCATCCGTGTCGATCTGGACCGACTGGACCGGCTCGTCGACACGGTCGGGGAACTGGTCATCACTCAATCGATGCTGGCGCAACGCCTGAGCGGCGCAGGTGTTGCCGCAGAAGATGAGCTCTCGCAGCTCGAATATCTGACGCGTGAGTTGCAGGATTGCGCCATGGCATTGCGCGCACAGCCCATCCGGTCCGTGTTCAGCCGCGTGCCTCGCATTGTGCGTGAACTTGAGGCCGAAACCGGCAAACGGGTCACGTTGACGGTCGAAGGCGAAGCAACCGAGCTCGACAAGACGGTGATTGAGCGGATCGGCGAACCGCTGACCCATCTCATCCGCAACGCCATCGACCACGGCCTCGAAAAAATCGAAGACCGCATCGCCGCTGGCAAGGCAGCGGAAGGCAATGTCCGGTTGGCGGCTGAGCAGCGGGGTGGACACATCCTGATCAGCGTGTCGGACGATGGCCGCGGGATTGACCGCGCACGCGTCTTCCAAAAGGCAGTTGATCGAAAGATTGTGGCCGCAGATGCGCGCCTGACAGATGACGAGATCGACAACCTGATCTTCGCACCGGGCTTTTCAACCGCTGAACAGGTCTCGAATATCTCTGGCCGCGGCGTTGGTCTCGATGTCGTCAAGCAGGCAATTCAGGGCCTTGGCGGCCGCGTCAGTATCTCCTCAGAACCCGGCAAGGGCACCGCCTTCTCGCTCTCCCTCCCCCTCACCCTCGCGATTGCGGACGGGATGATTGTGAGTTGCGGCGGCGAGACATTGATCTTGCCGCTCAACAATGTGGTCGAAAGCCTGCAAGCCAAACCAGGAGAGTTGAAGCGCCTTTCACCAACACAGCACGTCATCAACGTCCGCGGCAGTTTCTTGCCCGTCATCCCGCTGATCACCAGCCTGGGTATCGGAGAGACGGAGACTGTATCAGAACAGAGCGTCCTCATCGTCGTTGAAACGGAATCCTTCGGACAAATCGCCATCCAAGTCGACGCCATTCAGGATCAGCGTCAGGTTGTGATCAAGAGCCTAGAGACCAATTTCCGCCCTATCACTGGAATTGGTGGAGCAACCATCCTCGGCGATGGTCGGATCGCGTTGATCGTCGATGTCGAAGCCTTGGCATCCGCCGCTCATAGCCCACGCGAGTTGGATCTTGCCGCGTGAACATGCCATCCTTGAATATTGGCAGCCCCTTTGAGGGCGAGAATGGACGTATCTTTTCCCGAAGGGACTTCGATACAATTTCGAAGCTCATCTATCGCGAGTCCGGTAACGTCCTGCCGCTGGGCAAGGCGACGCTGGTTTACTCCCGGCTCGCCCGGCGGCTGCGGGATCGGAATGTTGAGACCTTCT
Source organism: uncultured Sphingomonadales bacterium (assembly GCA_903958285.1). GTDB lineage: Bacteria > Pseudomonadota > Alphaproteobacteria > Sphingomonadales > Sphingomonadaceae > Aquisediminimonas. The sequence continues at coordinate 3,462 of CAJBSR010000337.1, read as the reverse complement.
CGGAATATATTTCACTGATCCAGCAGGATCATCTGGAACGCCGCAAGGCCGTGGCCCTGCTCACCACCAATCACACCTACTTCTATCGCGAAGATCATCATTTTGATCACTTCCGTGACCATTTGCGGGATGATTTGATCCGACGCGCAAAGAGCGGGGAAATGATCCGGTTCTGGTCAGCTGGCTGTTCCAGCGGGGAAGAGGTTTATTCGCTCGCCTTTACGCTGCTCGGCCCTGAACGCAGCACGGGATTACAGCTTGCACAGGGCAAATTTGCATTTCTCGCCAGTGACCTGACCGACAGCGTTCTCGAAACAGGGCGGGCGGCAATTTATCCCAAAGTCGGGCTTGCACCCGTGCCTGCGCCACTTCGCAACAACTGGACCAAAGATGCAGGCGACACGCTACAGATCGCCGATCCGGTTCGGAAACTTGTGCGGTTTCGCAGGCTTAACCTCCTCGGCGACTGGCCTTTCAACAAAACATTCCATGTCATCTTTTGCCGCAACGTGATGATCTATTTTGACGAGCCGACAAAGGAAGAGCTGGTCGAGCGTCTGGCCGCCTGTCTGGAGCCGGGGGGTTATCTTTACATTGGGCATAGCGAACGCCTTCCGGGCGCGAGCGGACGACATTTCGAAATGGTCGGGAAGACAATTTACAGAAAGCGAGACGCATGAGCACCCGCGTACTGATCGTCGATGATTCCGCAACAATGCGGGCCATCCTGAAGACCATGCTCGGCAAGGAAGGCGATATCCAGGTCGTCGGCACAGCGGCGAACGCGGCGGAAGCGCGTGAGCGGATCAAGGAACTCAACCCCGACGTCATAACCCTCGATATTGAGATGCCGGGCATGAACGGGTTGGAGTTTCTCGCCAAAATCATGGCGCTGCGCCCGACGCCGGTCATCATTGTGTCGGGACGAACTGGGCGGGGTGCTGAAGTCACCATGGAAGCCCTCCAGATCGGGGCGTTCGACTGTTACGAAAAGCCCTCCGGACATGATGGCAATCTGCTCGCCGGCGATGGAGGGGTGCTGGCCCATAGCATTCGGCTTGCCGCCCGCCATGGCGCCCGCCAGCCAACAACAATCGTCCAGCGTGCAGCAGTGGGCGTGACCGCTGCGTCGAATGCCGCCGGACAAGGTCATGCGAAACGGCTGATTGCCATTGGTGCCTCCACCGGCGGCGTTGAGGCGCTGACCAAATTACTGGCGCAGTGGCCGGCTAACTGTCCTCCGACGCTGATCGTGCAACATATCTCCGGTGCACTGGCCAAAGCCTTGGCACGGCGGTTGAACACGATCTCTCCGGCGCACGTCGCGCTGGCGGAGAGCGATTGCTTCCTCAAGCCCGGCCATGTCTACATCGCACCGGGCAACGAACGCCATCTTGTGGTCAGAGGGCGCTCCAGATTGTTATCACAGTTGAAAGTGGCCGACCCTGTCTCCGGACATCGCCCCAGTGTTGATGTGCTTTTTGAATCGGTCGCGTCTGTCGTCCAAGGGGACGCCACCGGCATCCTGCTGACAGGCATGGGCGAAGACGGCGCCCGCGGCCTTCTGGCGATGCGAAAGGCGGGCGCTGAAACCATCGCCCAAGATGAAGCCACATCCATCGTCTACGGTATGCCGCGCGCCGCCTCTGAACTCGGGGCAGCCAACAAAATTTTGCCAATCAACCGCGTCGCTGAGGCCGTATTCGCATGAACACAAATGCCATCCTTTCGGCCAAGAACCGCATCAACGTCATCCAAGGCGACTTTTATGTCAGCGATGATCCGCAACTTGTGCTCTCAACCGTTTTGGGCAGTTGCATCGCGATCTGCCTTTTCGATCCGGCTATCGAAGCGGGTGGCATGAACCACTTCCTGCTCGCCGAGCCGGGCGCCGGGAGCGAAAGAGATCCCCTAAAGCAACGGCTTTATGGCGCTTTCGCGATGGAACAGCTGATCAACGAAATGATCAAGCGCGGCGCAAACCGGTCCACAATGAAAGCGCATATTTATGGTGGTTCAAACATCCACCGGGCCATGGCACATATCGGGACATCGAACGCAAATTTTGCGCGCGATTTTCTGCGTCAAGACGGCATTCCCATTAGCCTGGAAGATACAGGCGGCTCTGCCGCCAGAAGATTGGACCTGAAACCGGCCACCGGACAGATCCGTTGTAAACATATTCCCACCGAGGACGTTCCAAGTAGTGCGATGCCGCCATTGCGGCCCGCAGCGCCCGCCCGCGTGGGTGATGTCGAACTTTTTTAACTGGAAAGGACCACCCTTTATGGGTCCCATTACGATCCTCACAGTCGACGACAGCCCCAGCATGCGGGCCTTGTTGAAGCACGCGCTTGTTGGCCAAGGTCATGTCGTTCACGACGCAGAGGACGGGCTGATCGCGCTCGACTGGCTCAACCGGCATATTCCTGATCTCGTCATTACCGATATCAATATGCCGAACATGGACGGGTTCGGCCTCATCGAGGCGCTGCGCAAGCAAGACCGCTATCGCGACATGCCGATCCTCGTCCTGAGCACAGAAAGCTCAGACGAGAAGAAAGTCCGTGCCCGCGATGCCGGCGCGACGGGCTGGATCGTGAAGCCCTTTGACCCAGACAAGCTTGCCGCAGCTGTCCGCCGCGTCACGCATTGAGATTGAAGGATTTCGTCATGCAGCAGTTCATCACCTTCCAGATTGGCGAGCAGGTTCTCGGCATCGACATCATGGCCGTGCGCGAGATTCGTGCCTGGTCCCCAACCACAGCCTTGCCGCACGTCGCCAACCATGTGCGCGGCGTCGTCAATCTTCGTGGCACAGTGCTGCCCGTCATGGACCTGCGCGCGCGCCTTGGTTGGGGAGAGACAGACCCGTCTGCCCGCCATGTCATCATGGTGGTTCGCGTGAATGAACAGCTCCAAGGTCTCATCGTGGATGCCGTCAACGACATCGTCACGATTGATGAAGAAAACCTGCAGGCGCCGCCGGACGTGTCTGGCAACCGCTTGGGCGAAATCATCCGCGGCCTTGCCTCAATTGAAGACCGCATGGTCATGATTTTGGCCCTCGATGCGTTGGCCATAGAACCCGAAATCAGCGTTGCCGAAGCAGCCTGATCTCATCCATTTGTTTCGTTGTGGGGATAAAAAATGTCGGTCGCAAAAGTTCTGGTCGTTGATGACTCGATCACCATGAGGGCGCTGTTCAGCGATGTGCTGGAACGGACCAAGGGGATTGAGGTTGTGGGCGCTGCACGCGATGCCAATGAAGCCCGCGACATGATCGAGGACTTGAGCCCCAACGTCGTCACGCTTGACGTAGAAATGCCCGGCATGAATGGTCTTGATTTCCTTGCCGAAATCATGAGCACCAATCCCCTTCCCGTTGTGATGTTGTCGACCCGCACAGGAAAGGGCGCAGAAACCTCGCTGCGTGCTTTTGAGCTTGGCGCCGTTGAGTGC
>CAJBSR010000336.1 GCA_903958285.1 uncultured Sphingomonadales bacterium | reverse complement strand
CGTCTATCTCAAGGACATCTGGCCGACCAATGACGAAGTCTATTCGACCATGGCCGGTTGCATGGACCGCGCCATGTTCCAGGCGCGCTATGCCGACGTCTATAAGGGCGATGCGCACTGGCAGGCGATCAACGTCACGGGCTCAGAAACTTATCAGTGGCGCGCAGGCTCCACCTACGTGGCCAACCCGCCATACTTCGAAGGGATGACGATGACGCCCGCGCCGGTCGCGGACATCATTGAGGCCAAGCCGCTGTTGATCCTCGGCGATTCGATCACCACCGATCACATCTCGCCCGCGGGCTCGATCAAGGCGGATTCGCCCGCAGGTCAGTGGCTTATGGAGCATCAGGTCGCCAAGGCGGACTTCAACTCCTACGGCGCCCGCCGCGGCCACCACGACGTCATGATGCGCGGCACATTCGCGAATATTCGAATCAAAAACGAAATGGTCCCCGGAGTCGAAGGTGGATTCTCCCGCTACGGCCAGGATGTCGGCGCGGTCTACGACGTCGCCATGAAGCACAAGGCCGATGGCACCCCGACCGTCGTTATCGCGGGCAAGGAATATGGCACTGGCTCCAGCCGCGACTGGGCGGCCAAGGGCACCAACCTGCTCGGCGTGCGTGCTGTGATTGTTGAGAGCTTTGAGCGCATCCACCGTTCAAACCTCGTCGGCATGGGCGTCCTCCCGTTGCAGTTCAAGGATGGCGAAAGCCGCACGTCGCTCGGCCTGACGGGCGATGACACGTACACAATCAAGGGCGTGGCCGATCTCAAGCCGCGTCAGGATGTTGAGGTTGAGGTCACCCGCAAGGATGGTTCGACATTCAGCTTCAATGCGCTGTGCCGCATCGATACCGCGAATGAAGTCGAGTACTTCATGAATGGCGGTATTCTCCAATATGTGCTGCGTAAGCTGGCAGCCTGACACTTCCGGCACTTGCCGAAATCGTTGCTAACGTTCATCTCCCCCTCCAAGGCATTGGAGGGGGAGATTTCTTTTGAGCGCAGGGCAGTTGGAAGGCCGCGTGGCATTGGTCACGGGCGGGTCGCGCGGCATCGGCCGGGGGATTGCCTTGGCATTGGCCCGCGCAGGTGCGGACGTCGCGGTCAATTATCGTGGCAATGCTGATGCAGCGGAAGACGTGGTCGCGGAGATTCGCGCTATGGGCCGCAGTGCACAGGCTTATGGCGCTTCGGTAGATGATTTTGCCCAATGCGAAGCGATGGTTGAAATGGTCGCCACCGATTTTGGCGGGCTGTCCATCCTGATCAACAATGCAGGCATCGCCAGCCGCGGTCAGACCGTCGCCGATACCGATCCGGCCGAGATGGAGCGCGTGATGCGCGTTCATGCTTTTGCGCCGCATTTCATGTCGAAGTTTGCCATTCCTCATCTCCGGAAGAATCACCGCGCGGATATTGTCATGATTTCTAGTGTGGCAACGCTCAACCATGCGGCCAATGGGGCGCCCTACAACATGGGCAAGGCAGCTTGTGAGGCCCTGGCGCTCACGCTTGCCAAGGAAGAACAGAAGAACGGTATCCGCGTGAACATTGTCGCGCCTAGCCTGACCGTATCGGACATGGGCCAAAAGCTCGCCAAAGCCGTTGCCGGTGTTTCCGACATTCATGAATTGGATAAGAGTTTCCCCTTCGGCCGCGTCTCGGTGCCGGAAGATGTTGCCGCGGCAGTCGTATGGCTGGTCTCGCCTGCAAATGCTTATGCGTCGGGCCAGAAGATCAATATCGATGGCGGCGGCATGGCAGCTTTGAAATAAGAGGGGCACGTGAGCAAGGGCACCCAATCAGCGCTAATTCCGTTTGCGGTCGCATGCATAGGCATTGCCCTGTTTTCGGTCATGGACGGCGTCATGAAGGGGCTCGTGCTGGCGATTGGCGCCTATACTGCGATGCTTTGGCGTCAGGGCGCAGGCTTCCTGATCGGCGGTAGTGCGTTTCTGTTGACCCGATCGCGCTGGCCAAGCCCGGCCGCGATGCGGCTTCACGTCATCCGAGGCATTGTCGGGGGCGCGCTGGCCTTCGCCTTTTTCTGGGGGATTGCCCGTGTGCCTTTGGCTGAGGGGATCGCGCTGAGCTTCATCGCGCCGATCATCACTCTCTTCCTTGCCTCAATCATTTTAAAAGAACGGATCAGTCGCCAGTCAATCATCGCCTCGCTTCTGGGTTTAGCCGGTGTCGGCGTTATCCTGTCAGGAAGCCTTGGCGGCCAGCACGATGGTGAGGCGCTTATGGGTATCGCCGCCATCCTCCTGTCGGCAGTCCTCTACGCCTATAATCTTATTCTGCAGCGTCAGCAGGCGCAGATTGCGGAGCCGGTGGAAGTCGCCTTTTTCGTCAACTTGTTCGCATTTGCCGCGATGGCGCTTGCTTCGCCCTGGTTGGCGACGCTGCCGGGAAGCGAACACACGCTGCCCATCTTTTTCGCGGCCGCGCTCACTTTTGTGTCCACCAACAACGAAGGGTACGAGTACATCACTGAGAGGGGGAATCGCCTGTCCGTCCCGCCGAATTCGTTCTGCCACGTCAACAGAGAAAATAACATCGT
>CAJBSR010000335.1 GCA_903958285.1 uncultured Sphingomonadales bacterium | reverse complement strand
CATCAAGTCATAGCCCGGCTGATGCGCGCGCGGACCAGAATGGCCAAAACCGGTGATCGAGCAATAGACAAGACGCGGGTTGGCCGCTTTCAGGCTCAGATAATCGAGCCCGTATTTCTCCAGCCCGCCAACCTTGAAGTTCTCGACCAGAACATCGCACTTGGACGCCATCTCGCGGATCAGCGCCTGACCTTCCGGCTTGGAAATGTCGATCGCCACGCTCTTCTTGTTGCGGTTGGCGGATAGGTAATAAGCGGACAGCCGCTCCTCCCCCTCACCATGCCAGGGCGGCCCCCAGCCACGCGTATCATCGCCCTTGCCGGGCTGTTCGATCTTGATGATCTCCGCCCCAAGATCCCCCAGCATTTGGGTGCACCATGGCCCTGCCAGCACCCGCGACAGATCGAGCACCTTGATGTCGGAAAGGGCCTTGGTCATCGATCAGTCCTGATTGGCGTAGATCTTGGCGAGCTCGAACAGATAGTCGCGGCCTTCGTAGAGCGACTTCACCGATATCCGCTCATTCAGACCATGCACGCCGCTGCCTTCCAATTGCTGGAAGATGCCAGGCATGCCGTAGGTCGGTATGCCGGCCAGCGACAAATAGGGGGCGTCAGTGCCGCCCGTCGACATAACAGGGATCATCGGCACACCGGGGAAGTGCTTGGCGGCCAGCTTCTCCGCCGGGCCAAAGACCTTGGGCGAAAGCGGTGGCGGGACAGCCATCGGGCGGATCGGTTCTATCTTCGTGATCGACACCGAAGGGTCGCCAATGATGCGATCCAGTTCCGCCTTCACAGTGTCTACCGACACACCGGGGAAGACACGGCAATTGACGACCGCACGCGCGCGCTGCGGCAGCGCATTCATCGCATGGCCGGCATCGAGCATCGTGGCCACGCAGGTCGTGCGCAGCATAGAATGGAAGGCTGCATCCTTCGACACGATGGCATCGGCTGCCTTGTCTTCGGGATTGGCGAGCACGGCGGTCAGCGCCTTGCCCATCTCGCCGCCGGTGAGTTCGGCGGTGCGCTTGAAGAAGGTGCGTGTCGTATCGCTAAACTGGATCGGGAATTCATATTGCCCGACCTTTGTGACGGCCGCCGTCAGCGAATAGATCGCATTGTCGGGCCGCGGAACCGAGCTGTGCCCGCCGGGGTTGGTCGTTTCCAGAAGGTAGTTCTGGACGGTCTTTTCGCCGACCTGCATCGACAGCGAGACCTTCTTGCCCGACTTATCGAGCCGCCCGCCGCCGCCTTCATTGAGCGCGAATTCCGCTGCGATCAGTTCTGGCTTGTTTGTCGCCAGCCATTCCGCGCCATTAAACGCACCGACCGACTCCTCGCCACAGGTGAGCGCGAGCTTCACCGTCCGCTTTGGCTTAAAGCCTTCTTTCTTGAAGCGGATCATGGCGTCGGTCCAGATCGCGGCTTGCGACTTGTCGTCAGCGGCGCCACGCGCATAGAAATAGCCGCCTTCTTCAATCAGCGTGAAGGGATCACGCACCCAATCGGCGCGGCGCGCTTCGACCACGTCGATATGGGCGAGCAGCAGGATCGGCTTGGCGGTCTTGGATGTTCCCTTGAGTACCGCGACCAGACCACCGTCTTTGGGCTTTTCCGGCGTTGCAAACAGCGTGATGTCACTGTCCGCAAATCCGGCGGCCTTCAGGCGCGCCGCCATCCGTTCAGATGCGAGCGTGCAGCTGCCTTCCGACTGAGTCGTATTGGTCTCGACCAGTTCCTTGTACAGGTCGCGGAAGGCCACTTGATCGGGACGCAGCGTCTGCGCCATTGAGGTGGACGAAAGGGCAGCGAGAACGCTCGCCGCGATCAGTTTTGAAAAGCCCATATTGGCCCCTTTTGGGTTGGATCAGCTAAATGCCTGAATGCCGGTGATGGCGCGGCCAAGGATGAGGGCGTGCACATCATGCGTGCCTTCATAGGTGTTGACCGTCTCCAGATTGATGGCGTGGCGGATGACGTGATATTCCGCCGAAATGCCATTGCCGCCGTGCATGTCGCGCGCGACGCGGGCGATATCGAGCGCCTTGCCGCAATTGTTGCGCTTGATGAGGCTCACCATTTCCGGCGACCAAGTGCCGTCATCCATCGAACGCCCAACCGTCAGCGCGGCCTGAAGGCCCAGCGCGATTTCGGTCTGCATGTTCGCCATCTTGAGCTGCGGGATCTGATTTGCCGCGAGCGGACGGCCAAACTGCTGGCGGTCCAGCTGATACTGCCGCGCACGGTGGAAACAGTCTTCCGCCGCCCCCATCACGCCCCAGGCGATGCCATAACGCGCCTTGTTGAGGCAGCCGAAGGGACCGGACAGACCCTGCACATTGGGCAGGAGATTTTCTTCGGGCACGAACACGTCTTCAAGGACGATTTCCCCGGTGATCGAGGCGCGCAGGCTCATCTTGCCTTCGATCTTCGGGGTGGAGAAACCTTCCATCCCGCGCTCGACGATGAAGCCGCGGATCACGCCGCCTTCATCCTTCGCCCAAACGACTGCGATGTCGGCGATCGGAGAATTGGTGATCCACATCTTCGCGCCGTTGAGGATGTAGCCGCCCGCCGTCTGCTTGGCGTTGGTCTTCATCGATGCAGGGTCAGACCCGGCATCAGGCTCCGTCAGGCCGAAACAACCAACCCATTCACCAGTCGCGAGCTTGGGCAGAAATTTTTGCCGCTGTTCTTCCGAGCCATAAGCATGGATGGGATGCATCACCAGCGAGCTCTGCACCGACATGGCAGAGCGATAACCCGAATCAACACGCTCCACCGCGCGGGCAATGAGGCCATAAGCCACGTTGCTGACACCGGCGCAGCCATAGCCCTCAATCGTCGAACCGAGCAGGCCGAGGGCGCCCAACTCATTCATGATCTCCCGATCAAAACGTTCGGAGAGCGTAGCGGAAACGACACGCGGCAGGAGCTTATCCTGCGCATAGCCTTCCGCTACATCGCGGATCATCCGCTCGTCTTCGGTCAGCTGCGCGTCGAGGTGAAAGGGGTCATCCCATTTGAAAGGTGCGAATTTTGCCATGCCGCTTCCTACGATGTTTGCGCGGTGGCCTCAACACCGGGGGGCGCTCAAACCGCTGTAAAATCGAGCCCAATGTCTGCCGCAGGCGCGCTCTGCGTGAGCCTGCCGACCGAAATAAAGGTCACACCGCTTTCCGCCTTGGCGCGGATCGTCTCGAGAGTGACGCCGCCCGAAGCTTCGGTTGGCACGCGGCCTGCGACAAGCGCAACCGCCTCCCGCAGCGTTGCCGCATCCATATTGTCGAGCAGCAGGTGCGTTGCGCCCGCCGAAAGGCCGGGTTCGATCTGGTCGATACGGTCGACCTCCAGAATGATCCGTTCCACCCCAGCATCGCGCGCGCGGCGGACGGCCTCAGCCACCCCTCCTGCGACCGCGACATGATTGTCCTTGATCATCGCGGCATCCCACAGGCCCATGCGGTGGTTCGTCGCCCCGCCCATCCGCGTCGCATATTTCTCCAGCACGCGCAGACCCGGAATCGTCTTGCGCGTGTCGAGCAAAGTGCAACCCGTGCCCGCAATCGCATCGACATAAGCGCGCGTCAGCGTCGCGACGCCCGAAAGATGCTGGACGATGTTGAGCGCAGACCGTTCCGCCGTGAGCATCGCCCGCGCTTTGCCATGCAGGCGCATCAGGTCTGAGCCTTTGGCGACTGACGCGCCCTCGGGCACGAGAATCTCGACAGTCATCTCCGGATCGAGATGCCGGAAGAAAGCTTCCGCAATCGGCAGGCCTGCCACGACAATCGCATCGCGGCTGTCCATCACCCCGGCAAAACGCACATCCGCCGGGATCACGCTTTCAGACGTCACATCGCGGCCGGTTGGCCCAAGGTCCTCCGCCAGCGTTGCATGGACAAAAGCCTCGAGGTCGAACTGCGGCAGGGAAAAGGTCAAGGACGCGCCCCCAAATCCCCCTGCCCGACAGTGCCGCTGGCCATTTCCAGCATCCGGTCGAGAGACTTCTTCGCCTGCAACCGAAGCCCTTCCTCGATGTGGACCTGCGGCTTCAAATCCCGCAGCGCGATGTAGAGCTTTTCGAGCGTGTTGAGCGCCATATAGGGGCAGATGTTGCAGTTACAGTTCCCATCCGCTCCGGGCGCACCGATGAAGGTTTTGTGCGGGACGGCCAGTTCCATCTGGTGGATGATGTGCGGCTCGGTGGCGACGATGAGCGTGTCGCCCTCCATCGTCTTGGCATAGTTCAGGATGCCGCTGGTGGAGCCGACATAATCGGCATGGTCCACGATATGCGCGGGGCATTCGGGATGGGCGGCGACAGGCGCGCCGGGGTGCTGCGCCTTCAATTTGATCAGTTCGGTTTCCGAGAAGGCCTCGTGCACGATGCAAACGCCCGGCCACAACAGCATCTCCCGCCCGAGCTTGCGCTGAAGATAGCCGCCGAGATGCTTGTCCGGGCCGAAGATGATCTTCTGGCTCAGCGGGATTTGCGAGAGAATCTTTTCAGCGGAAGAGCTTGTGACAATGATGTCAGAGAGCGCCTTCACCTCGGTTGAGCAGTTGATGTAGGTCAGTGCGATATGATCGGGGTGCGCCTCGCGGAAGGCCTTGAACTGATCGGGCGGGCAGCTGTCTTCCAGACTGCACCCGGCGTCCATGTCCGGCAGGATCACCGTCTTGTCGGGAGAGAGGATCTTCGCTGTTTCCGCCATGAATCGCACGCCGCAAAAGGCGATGACGTCCGCATCTGTCTCCTGCGCCTTGCGGCTCAGTTCCAGACTGTCGCCCACATAGTCCGCCAAATCCTGGATTTCCGGGCGCTGATAATAATGCGCGAGAATGATGGCGTTGCGCTCCTTGCGCAGACGCTCAATTTCAGCGCGGATATCGACACCGGCAAGGCTGGTGGTAGGGGCGTTCATCTGGTCATCCTCTTGGGGTCTGTTGGATCAGCGACCGGCGAAGGTCACATTCACCTTTGCTTCTATACCGGCGGCGGCAAGCGGCATAGCAAAACTGGATTGCACGGCGCGAACCGTGGCTTCGCGGGCGAGCTTCATCGTCACTTCGCCTGCGGCCTGACGGATGACGTCTTCCCGCGCCTTGGCCTTATTTTCGGCATCGAGCGACGCTTCCACATCGGTGAGCGCCATCAGCACGGCGCCGCTGCCATATTCACGCGCTTGCCCCAGATCGAACTCGGGCCCCGCAATCTGGATTGGCGGCAGCCGGACGGACAGCGTGTTCGTGTCCTTATCCCAGCTCAAATCCTGTTGCCGCAGGCGCGCCATATCCACTTCGTAGCGGATCATGGCGGGCAGGATGAGCGTCTTTTCGGCACTGAAGCCGAGTTGCGTCTTGGACGACGTCACCACCGTCACAAAGCGCGCGGCGAAGGCGGAGAGGCGGTTCTGTTCCTGCAGCGCGGCAAGGCTTGAGGAGACAACGGTTTCCACGGGCGGATTGAACCGGCGCTGCAACATCCAGATGCTGCCGCCCGCGATGATCGCAAGGCCGAGCAGCAGAACGATCAGACGTTTCATGCGGCCAGCTT
>CAJBSR010000334.1 GCA_903958285.1 uncultured Sphingomonadales bacterium | reverse complement strand
GGAGCACAGGTGGGGAGGTTCCTCCGCGTGATCTTTTACGCCGCCGCCAGCAGCGCCCGCGCCGCCTCGGCGCCATCGAGCAGGGCGTTTTCCCGCGCTGTTACGCGCCACCCGTCGGGCGTTCTTGCGAGATGCCAGCGGTTGGCGGAGACGCGGTGGGCGGTCCAGCCGCCTTTGCCATCCGCGCGGAAGACGACGCTGTGGCCGCGGGCGGTGGCGGTGTCGCCGTCCAGCATGATGGTGACGGGGCCGAGCGTGTGGGCGCAGCCATCGGCCATCAGATTGCGGTGGACGGCCCCGTCAATGAGCGCAGCGATGGCGGCGCGGCCTTTGGCCTCCGTCATCCCGCCCACGGCATAGCGGCCATCCTCGGTCCATAATTGGCTGAGGGCGTCTGCCGCGCCGGTATCGGCCAGCGGGCCGTAGCAGGCGATCAGCTCCCGGATCGCCTCACGGTCTTCCAGCGCCTGCAATCGGGCCGCGAGGGCCTCAAGCGTTGGCGGCATAGATCGCTTCGGCGCGCGCCTTGAGGGCATGGGCGGTGTCGTCAAAGGCGCGCTTCACCCAGGGGCCGGCAAAGCGGAACACGTGGATGCCATTGTTGCCGAGGAAGGCGTCGGTGGAATGATAGCGGCAGCTGGCGGGGCCAGTCGCCTCGATCACCTGATCACGCCGCGCGGGGTAGGGCCAGAAGTCGCTATACTTCATCTCCCAGCTGATCAGCCGTTCCGGCTCCAGCGCGCAGATATATTCAAGATTGGGAACAAGGCTGCCCGGCACGGCATAGTTGGCGAGCGTCATGTCGACCGCCGCGCCCATTTCCAGCGTGGAGACAGCGCGGACGCAAAAGGGGTTCCATTCGCTGTAGCGGGGCATGTCGCAGATCACGTCCCACACGACCTTGGCCGGTGCGTAGATCTCCACGGTTTCGGAGACGGTCACAGCATCGGGATCAAAGCCCGAAACGGGGTCTTGCGCCAAGGTTGGCGCGGTCTTCATCCAATCGAGCATCACAGGTCCTTTAGTTTGACGATGCGGGCAGCGGGCAGGGGGTGTTCGGTGGCACCCGCCCAGCGCAGGAGCGCGGTGCCCTCGGTGTGGCCGCTGGTGTCGATCCAGTTGCCGATACCGGGGTCACTGGCGGCGCAGATGATGCGGATTGATCCGTCCGCCTCATATCGCGCGCTGTGCTTGTTCACGGTGATCTGGCGGAAGCGGTAATCGAGGCTTTCCATCCACCAATTGTCGAGCTGGAAGTTCCAGTAATAACAATCCGGCGGCGTCACCTCGATCACCCAGGCTTCGTCAGCCGCGATCTTCCAATAGGCGTGGGCGTAGTAAATGTCCTTCGCGCCGCCGCCCTTTTGGAACATCGACTGGTCAATGGCGGGGAAGGTATTGGGATGCTGCGCGAACAGCCGTGTCCAATCCGCAAAGGTGGTCGCGATGCCGTTCACAAACTGCGCGGCGGTGGCGAGGCCCTTGGAGATCGTCTCGCCGGAAAGCGGGGCGGGGACGGCGGGGCCGCCGATGCGTTCAATCTTGAAGGTGCCGGGCTTTTCACTCAGCCGGTCGAGCGCGGACTGGCGGATGATGATGACGCTGGTGTCGGCCTCCAGCCGCAGCCAGTTGCCGGGCTGGGGATTGGCCGAGGCGATGATCTCCACCTCGCCATCGGGGCCCCATTGGATGTCATCGTTCATCAAGCTGCCGGTGGCGTGGGCGCTGCCATCAATGTGGTACCGCATCGCATTGGCGACGATAGAGAAATAGAACATCGATCCGCGCGTGCCGGTGATCCGGTAGTCGCAATCGCCCCGGATGGAGGCGTTGAGATACTGGTTATCCGGATTGTCAGCACCGATCTTTCCGGTGGTGTGGCTCAGCTGGTAGAAGAACGGAAAGTCGGTATCGGTCGCCTCAACATATTGCTCCAGCGCCAGCTTGGTGAGGCGCGAGAGATAGCGCGCCCCTTCTGCGCGGATGAGGGGATCATCCGGCACATCAGGCGCGAGGAGGATCTCTCCGGCCGCCGCGAGCTTGGCGCAGAAATCCCGCCAGGCTTGAACCGGGTCGCTCATGGCGCGACCCAGTCGCCGCCGTTCACATCAAGCGCAGCACCGGTGATCTCGCTCGCATAGTCAGACAGGAGGAAATAGACGGCCTTGGCGCAGTCCTTATCCGGCGGGATATGGCCGACGGGCACTTCGGAGGCGCGCTGGGTGCGGAACGCTTCGCCGCCTTCGCCCATCGACGCAAAGAAGCTTTCCAGTGGGGCGCCCATCATCCAGCCCATGAGCGCGGTGTTGACGCGGATGCCTGTGCCGCCAAGTTCAACGGCAAGCTGGCGGGAAAGCTGGTTGAGCGCGGCCTTGGCCATCGCATAGCCGCCTTCACCGGGCATCGGCTTGCGCGTGGCGAGGGTGGAGAT
>CAJBSR010000333.1 GCA_903958285.1 uncultured Sphingomonadales bacterium | reverse complement strand
CCGGCCATTTACTTCTACATTGGCCCAGCGATGGCGCTTTGCCAGAACCTCGCTGCCCCCAAGATGCGCGCCATGTCGATTGCCATATCGCTCATCATTGCCAACCTGCTCAATCTCATTGTTGCGCCGGCCATCGTTGGCGGCCTCAGTGACTATTTTGCCGGGTCACAGCCTGCTGGTGCGGAATCTCTGCGCCTCGCGCAGCTTGTGCTTGCGCCGAGCGGGCTTTGGGCGGCCTGGCATTATTGGCGTGCAAGCAAGTACATCATCGAAGACCAGAAGCGCGCCGTTGGCTATGTTTGATATGCCGCTAAAGTCTTACATTGCTGGGAAGTGGGTAGCCCCACTTTCCTCCAAGGCAACGCTGGATGCCATAAATCCGGCAACCGAAGAGGTTTGCGCGACTATCGCTCTGTGCGGGCCTGACGACGTCGATCAGGCTGTTGCGGCGGCTCGAGCTGCCTTTGATGGCTATGCGTCCACCTCGCTTGAGGAGCGGATTGCGCTCACCGAGAAACTCATCGCGGTTTTTGAGCGCCGCTATGATGAGATGGTCGCTGCTATTTCGACAGAAATGGGCGCGCCCTATGATTTGTCGTTTAATTCTCAGGCCGAATGTGGCCCGGGGCATCTGAAGGAAACGATCAAGGCTGCGCGCGCCATGGCGTGGGATAGCCCGATTGGGACGACAGGTGATCTGACCTATGAAGCGGTGGGCGTCTGCGTGCTCATCACGCCTTGGAACTGGCCGATGAACCAGCTTGCGGCCAAGGTTGGCCCTGCGCTGATCGCGGGTTGCACCATGGTCCTGAAGCCAAGCGAAGTGTCTCCACTTTCAGCACAGCTTTTTGCTGAGTTCATTGATGAAGCAGGCTTCCCGACCGGCGTGTTCAACATGGTCCACGGCACCGGCGCGATGATCGGAGAGGCCCTTACCGGCCATCCCGATGTGGATATGGTGTCCTTCACAGGCTCGACACGTGCCGGCATCCAGATTGCGAAATCGGCGGCGGAAACCGTGAAGCGCGTTTCGCAGGAACTGGGCGGAAAATCAGCCAATATCGTCTTTGCGGATTCCGGTCTGGAGGCCGCCGTTACGCGTGGTGTGCTGCACTGTTTTGGTAATACGGGCCAATCCTGCAATGCGCCGACACGGATGCTCGTTGAGGCGTCTGTTTATGAAGAGGCAGTGGCGATTGCCGCCAAGGTTGCGCAGTCTGTTACGCTGGGGGACCCCATGGACAAGGGCCCACATCTCGGCCCGGTGGTGAGCAAGGCGCAGTTCGACAAGATTCAGGGCCTAATCCAAGTCGGCATCGATGAAGGCGCACGCGTCGTCGCCGGTGGCGTTGGCCGCGCGGATGGGTTTGACCGCGGTTACTATGTGAAGCCGACGGTCTTTGCCGGTGTCCACAACGATATGACTATCGCGCGGGAAGAAATCTTCGGCCCCGTCCTCGTCATGATCCCGTTCAAGGATGAAGCGGACGCCATCCGCATCGCCAATGACACGCCTTATGGCTTGGCCGGTTACATCCAGTCGGGCGACCTTGAACGCGCCCGCCGCGTCGCGCGGAAGGTGCGCGCGGGCAGCGTCTACCTCAACGGAAATGGTCAGGATTATTGCTCCCCCTTTGGCGGGTATAAGCAGTCCGGCAATGGCCGCGAATGGGGCGCTTTTGGCCTGCATGACTTCCTAGAAGTCAAAGTCATCAATGGATTTTATCCCGCATGAAGCTTGTTGATATTGAGACCTTTGTGGTCGGCAATCCACCCCCGCATTTCGGCGGGCGCTACTTCGTTTTTGTGAAGCTGACGACCGATGGCGGCGTCTCCGGCATTGGCGAGGCGTACTGCGTTCCGTTTGAGCCGCATCTCGTCGCGAAGATGATCGAGGATGTGTTCGCCCGCTATGTGGCCGGGCAGGACCCGCATGATATTGAGAGCATCTGGCGCCGCGTTTATTCGAGCGGTTTTACGCAGCATCCTGATCTGACGTTGATGGGCGTCCTGTCCGCGCTGGAAATGGCGTGCTGGGATATTGTCGGCAAGGAAGCCAACCAGCCCATTTACAAGCTGCTGGGCGGGCAGGTGCATGAACGGCTACGTGCGTACACCTACATCTACCCGCGCCCCGGTGATCAGACCGATGTCTATCATGATCCCGATCTGGCGGCGGAACGCTCGGTTGAATATCTCGCGCAAGGGTTCACCGCACTGAAGTTTGATCCCGCAGGGCCTTATTCAGCCTTTGACGGACGTCAGTTGTCGCTGGAGGCGCTGGACCTGTGTGAGCGCTTTGCCCGCACATTGCGCGAAGCCGTGGGCACAAAGGCCGATCTCCTCTTTGGCACGCACGGCCAGATGACGGCAGCAGGGGCCATCCGGCTCGCAAAGCGGCTGGAACCGGCAGACCCGCTCTGGCTGGAAGAGCCGGTGCCGCCCGATGCGCCTGAGGAAATGGCCAAGGTTGCCCGCGCGACCAGCATCCCCATTGCAACGGGCGAACGGCTGACCACGAAATATGATTTTGCCCGGCTGTTGAATGCAGGGTCGGCGGCCATCCTGCAGATGAATCTGGGGCGTGTCGGCGGCATATTGGAAGCGAAGAAGATCGCGGGCATGGCCGAGGTGCATCATGCCCAGATCGCACCGCATCTCTATTGCGGCCCGATTGTCGGTGCGGCCAATATCCAGATCGCGACCTGTTCGCCGAACTTCCTGATCCTCGAAAGCATCGAGACCTGGGGCGGATTCCACAGCGAGATTTTGAAGGCCCCCATTCGCTTTGAAGAAGGCCATGTCATCCCGCCGACGGCACCGGGATTGGGCGTTGAACTCAATGAAGAGGTTGCCCGCGCAAATCCGTACACGGGCACGATGCTCCATCTCGAAATGACTCAGCACCCCGTTCAATGACCGAAATCTATGATTATGTGATTGTCGGCGCAGGCACGGCAGGCTGCGTCTTGGCCAATCGGCTTTCGGCGGATGGGAAGACACGCGTCCTCCTGCTGGAAGCTGGCGGGTCAGACCAGATCGTCTGGATTCAATTGCCTATTGGCTATGGGCGGACGTTTTTTGATCGTCAAATTAACTGGATGTACGATACTCAGCCCGTCCCCGGACTTGGTGGGCGCGAGAGCTATTGGCCACGCGGTAAGGTGATCGGCGGGTCTGGCTCCATCAATGCGATGGTCCATGTGCGCGGGCAACCGCATGACTTTGAAGACTGGGCGGCATTAGGCAATGAGGGTTGGGGCTGGGACGATGTCTTACCCTATTTCGTGAAAGCGGAAGACCATGATCTGGGCGCGGGTAGCTATCACGGCGCTGGCGGTCCCCAACACGTCACAGAAATCAGCGCGAAGGCGCATCCGCTCAGCCGGACCTTCATCGAGACAGGCAAGGCCCTTGGCCTGCCGTTCGCCGCGGACTTGAACAGTCCGAATGGTGAGGGCGTCGGCATTTATCAGATCAACACACGCCATGGCAGGCGTGCGTCGACCGCCAATGAATATCTGCGGCCCGCACTGCGCAAAGGCGGGGTGACGCTGCGCACCAAATCGCATGCGACGCGCATCTTGTTTGAAGGTACGCGGGCGACGGGCATCGCCTATCAGCGGGGCGGCAAAACGTTTGAAGCACGAGCAACGCGTGAAGTGATCCTGTCCGGCGGTTCGATCAATTCTCCGCAACTGCTCAGCCTGTCCGGCATCGGCGATGCGACAGTGTTGAAGCCGCTTGGCATCGACGTTTTGGTGGATGCAAAGGCTGTGGGCCGCAACCTGCAGGATCATCTGGCTATTAGCTACTTCTACAAGACGCGTGTGCCGACGCTGAATGATGAGCTGCGGCCGCTTTGGGGCAAGATCAAGGCCGGGCTGCACTATGCGTGGAACCGCGGCGGGCCGCTGTCGATGAGCGTCAATCAGGGCGGAGGCTTTGTCCGCAGCGGGCCGGATGCGCCGCGCGTCAACCTGCAGCTCTATTTCAGCCCGGTCAGTTACACGCAGACGCCGCTTTCGGAACGCAAGCTCCTCAACCCTGATCCGTTTTCGGCGTTCCTGCTTTCGTTCAACAGCTGTCGGCCGACCAGCCGGGGGCATTTGCAGATCACATCGGCGGACCCGTTTGAGTATCCGTCGATCCAGCCCAATTACCTGTCGACGCAGCTCGATATTGATGAGGCGATCGCGGGGAACCGCATGTTGCGTGCGATCGCCCAAACAGCGCCGCTCAGCGACATCATTACCGAAGAACTCGTTCCCGGCGCCCATCTTCAGGGCGATGAGGCCTTGCTCGAAGACTTCCGCAACCGGGCCGACACCGTCTACCACCCGTCCTGCACCTGCATGATGGGGCCAGACCCGGCGACGTCGGTCGTTGATGCGCGGCTGCGCGTTCACGGTGTGCAGGGCCTGCGCGTGGTTGATGCGTCGGTGTTCCCGACGATCACATCCGGCAACATCAACGCGCCGACGGTGATGGTCGCGGAAAAAGGGGCCGCGATGATCCTCGAGGACCGCGCGTCGCACGCGTTAAT
>CAJBSR010000332.1 GCA_903958285.1 uncultured Sphingomonadales bacterium | reverse complement strand
GACAAGCCCTTCGGCGTGAACCTCACCCTGCTGCCGTCGATCAACCCGATTCCCTATGACGAATACCGCGAGGCGATCATCCAGTCAGGCATCAAGATCGTCGAGACCGCGGGCCGCGCGCCGACCGATCACCTGCCGCGCTTCAAGGAAAATGGCGTCAAGGTCATCCACAAGTGCACCTCTGTCCGTCACGCAGTGTCGGCCGTGAACAAGGGCGTCGACGTGATCAGCATCGATGGTTTTGAATGCGCCGGCCACCCTGGTGAAGACGATGTGGGCCTGATCGTGCTGTTGCCCGCCACAGTCGATGCGCTGCCGAATATCCCGATCATCGCCTCCGGCGGCATGGCCGATGGCCGCAGCCTTGTGGCCGCGCTCGCGCTTGGTGCCGATGGCGTCAACATGGGCACCCGCTTCTGCGCTACCGTTGAAGCCAAGATCCACCAGAATGTGAAGCAGGCGATTGTTGACAGCACAGAACTTGACACGGTTCTGGTTGGCCGCACGCTGCGCAACACGGCCCGCGTCGCGAAAAACGCAGTGTCCGTGCAGGTCGCTGAAATTCAGCGCGATCCGACCAAGTCGTTTGAAGATGTGAAGGCGCTGATGGCGGGCCAGCGTGGACGCGACAATGTGTTGCGCGACGGTGATGTCGACGGCGGCATCTGGACAAGCGGCCAGAGCCAGGCGCTTATCCACGACATCCCGACCTGTGACGTTCTGGTGAAGAACATCATGGCGCAGGCGGAATCGGTTCGCGCCAAGTTCGGCGCCTAATCGCGGGCGGTGATCTGGATACCCCCTTGCTGATCGGTTGATTTCACAGTGCCTATTCTTCGGGCTAGGCTGCTGTCGAATCAGGCCGGATCGGCAAAGGGGCAAGCGTGATGGATCGTCGGGCAGCATTGGCAGGGTTGGCGGCTTTGGCAGGCGCATTGGTTGTGCCGGCGGGTGCCGCTGCCCCTAAGGCCATGATCAAGCCCGCTCGCTTGCGCGCCGGTGATACGGTGGGGCTGATTGAACCAGCGGGCTTCACGGCCGACAGTTTCAGCCTTGAAGAGATCGTCGCTGGTATCCGTGCCATGGGTCTGGTGCCCAAGGTGGCGCCGCATGTCATGCAGCGCAGCGGCTATCTGGCGGGGACCGACGCGGAACGGGCCGCAGACGTCAATGCGATGTTCGCCGACAAGGATGTCCGCGCCATTTTCGCGATCCGGGGTGGCTGGGGTTGCGCGCGGATTCTGCCGCTTCTCGACTTTGATCTCATCCGCGCCAACCCGAAGCTGTTGACCGGCTTTAGTGACATCACGGCGCTGCACATGGCGATTGCGGCTAAGGCTGGCTTCCCGACGATCCACGGCCCCAATGCGTCGAGCAGCTGGGGCAAGTTAAGCTGGGATGCGTTCCGCGCGGTTGCGTTTGATGGGGCGACGCCGACCTTGACCAATCCGACAGCCGTCGAAGATCGACTTGTTCCGCGCGTCGGCAGCATCCGGACGATCGGAAGGGGCCGGGCGCAGGGTAAGCTCTATGGCGGCAATTTGACCGTGCTGACAGCGCTGGTCGGCACGCCCTATCTGCCCAGCTTTGACGGCGCGATCCTGTTTCTTGAAGATACCAATGAGGCGGAATATCGGATTGACCGGATGCTGACGCAATTGTCTTTGGCGGGCATATTGAAGCGCGTGTCCGGCGTCGTCTTCGGCCAATGCACGGACTGCTTCGCCCGCGACGTGTCCTATGGCGGCTTCACGCTATCAGAGGTGCTGGTGCACCATCTGAAGCCGCTGGGCGTGCCTGTGTATCAGGGCGCGCAGTTTGGCCATGTCGCCAACCAATTCAGCCTGCCGCAGGGCATCCGCGCCGAGATCGACGCTGATGCGGGCACGATCCGAATGCTGGAAGCGGCGGTCGTTTAAAGCGACGTGCAGGGCGCACACCCAACACCGTTTGGGCTGAGCGTGTCGAAGCCCCGCACTTTTCTGGACACCATCGTGTAAAGAAGAAGGACAGCCCTTCGACAGGCTCAGGGCAAACGGCGAGGCTTCATAGCGGAAGCCCGACATAGTTTTCGGCGATTGTCCTCTGCGCGGCTTCGGACGAAGCGATATAGTCCAGTTCCGCCACCTGCACGCGGCGTTCAAACGGGCCGTCGTCGGGGAAGCGGTGCATCAGCTTGGTCAGGGACCAACTGAAGCGCTCAGACTTCCAGACGCGGGCCAGCGCCTTTGTTGAATAGCCCGCCACACCGTCACGGTCATTGCGCTTGAAATAGCCGATCAGCGCGTTGGAGAGATAGGTGACGTCGGACGCGGCAAGGTTCAGGCCCTTGGCCCCGGTCGGGGGCACGATGTGCGCGGCATCGCCCGCCAAGAACAGGCTCCCATGCTGCATCGGTTCAAACACGAAGGACCGCAGGGGTGCGATGCTCTTTTCGATGGAGGGACCGCGCGACATGTGTGCGGCGGCATCGGGGCCGAGGCGTGTGGCGAGTTCGTCCCAGATGCGATCATCGGACCAGTCTTCAACCTTCTCCGTCAACGGCACGTCGATATAATAGCGGCTGCGGGTGGGGGACCGCATGGAGGCAAGTGCAAAGCCGCGATCATGATTGGCGTAGATCAGTTCATGGTTGCACGGCGGCACATCGGCCAGAATGCCAAGCCAGCCAAAGGGGTAGACCAGTTCAAACGGCTGGCCGACGCTGGCCGGGATGGCCTGTCGCGAAGGGCCGTGAAAGCCGTCGCAGCCGCAGATGAAGCGGGCGTCAATGCGCTGTTGCTTGCCATCCTTGGTGAAGGTGACGAACGGGGCATCGCTTTCGATGTCGTGGAGGGCGACGTCATCGGCGTCGTAGATCACTTCCAGCCCGCGCGACGGCGCTGCGTCCATCAGGTCGCGGGTGATTTCGGTCTGGCCATAGACCATGACCTGCTTGCCCGTCAGAGCGGCAATGTCGATGCGGATCAGGCGCTCGCCGTCAGCCAAGTTGAAGCCGTCATGCGGCAGGCCTTCCTTGTGCATCCGGTCCCCAAGGTCGAGCCGGTCCATCAGGTCGGTCGTCACACGTTCCAGCACGCCGGCACGGATGCGACCGAGCACATAGTCGCCCGATGCACGTTCAATGACGATGCAGTCAACGCCTTCCGCCCGCAGTAAATGCCCGAGCATCAGACCCGCGGGCCCTCCGCCGATAATGG
This sequence comes from uncultured Sphingomonadales bacterium, assembly GCA_903958285.1. GTDB lineage: Bacteria > Pseudomonadota > Alphaproteobacteria > Sphingomonadales > Sphingomonadaceae > Aquisediminimonas. The sequence goes on along the minus strand of CAJBSR010000332.1, from coordinate 9,839 downwards.
CGACCTGTGTTTTCATGCGGAGCGTTTCCTCAATCAGCCTGTTTGACCATTCCGTGCGACAGAGGGTGTCAAAAGGCGAGGCAGCTTTGCGACAATGAATTGCACTTTTCGATCAAGCCCATATTGTGCGGAATATGGACATGGCCCGGCAGGACATCGCGCGATTTGCGCTTTACGGCGAGGGGAACGCGACCGTTGCACCCGAGTTCCTGCACATCGAAGACATCCCCTCGCGATCTGCGCTGTATGATTGGGTCATTGCGCCGCACACGCATCAGGGCCTGTTCCAGGTCCTGATGATGACCGATGGCCATGCGCAGGTGCGGCTGGACGGTATTGAGATGAACGTGACGTCTCCGGCTTTGGTCTGCGTGCCGAGCAGTTGCGTCCACGCATTCAAATTCGGCCCCGGAACACAAGGATGGGTCGTCTCCATCGCGAACGATCTGTTCCGTGATCCCCGGCTCTCTTCCCTTGATGCGCGAAGCTTTCATGCCGCATCGACGGGCTACGTCCTGCCGTTCGGGGATCGGGCGGAGGATGCGGCGCGCCTGCAATGGCTGATGACGGATATCGCCGCGCGCATGGCCATCCAGCACGGGGCCATCCCCGATGTGGTCATCTCGCTGCTGGCCGTCTGCCTTGGCGTGACCGCAGGGTGTCTGGAAACATTGGCCACAGGGTCGGCGGTGGCGGACCGCAAGGTCCTCTTGGTGCGGGGGTTTGAGGCGATGGTTGACCAGCGGTTTCGGGACCATCTTTCCGTAGCGGACTATGCCCGGGCCCTGTCGGTTACGCCGGTCACGCTGACGCGGGCCTGTCGTGCCGTCCTTGGCCGATCCCCGGGCGACATCATTCAGGATCGGTTGCTGCTGGAGGCGATGCGCTATCTGCGGCACACGGCGGCGTCGGCGAAACAGATATCCGACCGTCTCGGCTTTGCTGACCCGGCTTACTTTGCGCGCTTTTTCAAGGCGCGGTCGGGTCAAACGACGCGTGACTTCCGCCGCGCGACAAGTGCCGCCAGCGCCGAGATGGCTTAGATTGCAACCTGCATGAACTGCGGCTGCGTTGACGGTGCCGACGGCATGGCCTCGGATGGGTATTTGCCGGGTGGAAGCGACGTCAAAGGCATTCCAGCGGCGGCCAGCGCGTAAGGCGATACGCGGTGGCGGGTACACAGACCACCGGCACCGTCACTGACAAGAGGCGTTTCAAATTCAACAGCGATGGTCGCTTCGGTCGACCGCGTGACGGCACAGACTGCAAGCTGTCCGCCACCCAGATCCAGCACAAGGCCGGTCCCCAGCGGCACGCCCAATAGGCCTTCAATCCGCGCACCGGTTGTCGACAGGTCGCGCAACAGCGCTTCATAGCGGTGATCAAGGTGGATGACGCCGATGCGGCGGAACATGGACCGACGCTCTGGCCGATGGAGATCTGGCCCCTCCGGTTCGATGCGGAATTCGCCGGACGACATGCGCTCCAGCGCGGCTTCAAGCTTCAGAGGCTTGGAGTAAATATACCCCTGGATGAAGCGGGCGCCCTTGGAGCATACGAGATTGAACTGGTCGAAGGCTTCAACGCCTTCAACAGTGGTTTCCATCCCTAACGCGTCGGAAAGGCCGATGATGGCGGCGATGATCTTGGCGCTGTTCTGGTCTTTCTGCGTGCAGCTGTCGACGAAGCTCTTGTCGACTTTCAGCTTGTCGAACGGTGCCGACCGCAGATAGCTGAGCGAGGAATAGCCCGTGCCAAAATCATCGAGTGCGAGCCGGACGCCCAGCCCTTTAAGTGCGCGGAACGTCTCGTCGATCGTCTCACTGTCCCCCATGAAGACGCTCTCGGTCAGCTCCAATTCCAGCCGGTCCGGCGCAAGGCCTGTGGCGGCGAGGGCATTGGTGACAATGGCGGGAAATCCGGGGGTTGCGAACTGCACAGCCGAGACGTTGACCGCAACGCGAACTGTCTCCGGCCAGTTTGCGGCATCCTGACAGGCGCGGCGCAGCGCCCATTCCCCCAGCATATTGATGAGGTTGGATTTTTCAGCAATTGGAATGAAGACGCCAGGGCTGATAAAGCCACGTTCTGCATGCTCCCAACGCATCAGCGCCTCAAGGCCTACGACCATATGGTCCTTGGTGCGGACAACCGGCTGATAGTGCAGTTCCAGCTCATCTGCCAGCAGGGCCGCTCGCAGGTCATCCTCCAGCAACCGCGTTTCTTCTGCCTCATCCTTCAGGTCCGCCGAATAAAAGCGGAACTGCCCGCGCCCACCGTTTTTGGCGGAATAGAGCGCAAGGTCCGAATTGCGGATCAAATCGTCCTTTTCCAACCCGTCATAGGGCGCGATGGCGATGCCGACAGAGGTGCCGATGATGGCGCGCTCATCCCCCAGGGCATAGGGCAGCGAGACAATCTGGATCAGTTTGGTGGCCAGTTCGCCCAGCTTCCCGCGATCGTCCAGATCGGGTAGGATGATCTGGAATTCGTCACCGCCCAAGCGACCAATCTCGCCCCGGTCTCCGATGATGCGGCCCAGCCGTTCCCCGACCTGCTTCAGAAGGTCATCGCCGGCCTGATGCCCCAGCGTATCATTGACATGTTTGAACCTGTCGAGGTCGAGCATCATGAGGCTGCAAGAGCGCTTGGCGGCTTTGAAGGCGGCCAGCGTCGTCTCCAACTTGCGGTTCATCCGGTGGCGGTTGGCAAGGCCGGTGAGGGAGTCGAACTCGGCCAGACGCGAGTCTTCCAGCTTGCGCTCATATTCAACGGTGATGTCCTTCGCGCTGCCGCGATAACCGATAAATTCGCCGTTCGCGTCGTACTTTGGATGGCCGGAAATCGACCACCATGTCTGGCGCTCTTCAAGCTTGGATCGGCCGGGCGCGAAGCGCACCGTGAGGTCGATGATCTTGTTACGGGCGCTCAGCTGGAATGCCAGCGGCCGGTCGGATCGCTCACCGGGGTTATAGGGGTCTGTTTCAAACAGCGTCGTGAGCGACTTTGCGAGAAGGTTTTCAAGCGGCTGCTCAAGCTTTTGGACCGCATTTTCAGAGATGTAGATGAGGTGGCCGTCCGCGTCAGAGGCCCAGAGCCAGCCGATGCCGGCCTGCTCAAAGTCTTCCAGAACCTCTAGCCTGCGTTTCAGATCGCCCGGCAGAATGACGCTAACATCGCCGAATTGGGCCACATTTTCGGGCTCTGCTGTGGGGCTGCGCTCTCCAAAACCCCTAAAAAGACTTCTGACTGCCATACTGACTTGTCTCGCTCACGTCCGGGATCATTAGAGTCCCGATTGGAAGAGGTCTGGAATAACTGCCTTTTCTTTAATTAACCCTAATGTGCAGCTTGCCTTCGTGGCTCCGCATTTTCCTCCATGATGCCTTGGCTTGTGGGCATCGGCTGTTCTATCTGTTGCTAACAGGTACAGCGAAGTCCGCTGGCTTGCCGAGAGGATGGATGATGCGTTCAACGCCCGACTTTAATTTTGGATTGACCGAGAGCGCGGCCATGATCCGCGAGGCGGCGGGCCGCTTTGCCGATGAACAGATCCTTCCGCTGGCTGCTGAAATTGACCGCAATGACCGCTTCCCGCGAGAATTGTGGGAGCCGATGGGCGCGCTTGGCCTGCACGGGATCACCGTTGAGGAAGACTTAGGCGGCCTTGGACTTGGCTATTTGGATCATGTGATTGCGGTGGAAGAGGTGAGCCGCGCCTCTGGCGCCGTGGGCCTCAGCTATGGCGCGCATTCCAACCTCTGCGTCAACCAGATCCGCCGCTGGGGCAATCCGGACCAGAAGGCGAAGTATCTGCCCAAACTGATATCAGGCGCCCATGTCGGCAGCCTCGCCATGTCAGAGGCGGGCGCAGGCTCCGATGTTGTCTCCATGAAGCTGCGGGCGGACAAGGTTGATGGCGGCTGGCGCCTCAACGGCACCAAATTCTGGATCACTAACGGCACCTATGCCGACACACTGGTTGTCTACGCCAAGTCTGATCCGGACGGTGGGAGCCGGGGCATCACCGCCTTTCTCATCGAGAAGGACATGGCGGGATTCTCGATCGGCCAGAAGATCGACAAGATGGGTCTGCGCGGATCCCCCACCTGCGAACTGGTTTTCGAAGACTGCTTCGTGCCAGACGACAATGTCATGGGCCCAGTCCATGGCGGCGTTGGCGTGTTGATGAGCGGGCTGGACTATGAACGCGTGGTGCTCGCAGGGATGCAGATCGGCATCATTCAGGCGTGTCTGGACGTCGTCATCCCCTATGTGCGGGAGCGCAAGCAGTTCGGCAAACCGATTGGCAGCTTCCAGCTGATGCAGGCCAAAGTCGCCGATATGTATGTCGCGATGCAGTCCGCCCGTGCCTATGTTTACGCTGTCGCCAAGGCCTGTGATGCAGGGCAGACGACGCGCTTTGATGCGGCCGGCGCGATCCTCCTCGCCAGCGAGAATGCCTTCCGCGCGGCCGGAGAAGCCGTGCAGGCGCTGGGTGGCGCTGGCTATACCAAAGACTGGCCGGTTGAGCGTTTCTTGCGGGATGCTAAATTGCTGGACATTGGGGCGGGCACCAATGAAATCAGACGGATGCTGATAGGCCGGGAGTTGATTGGATGTTGAACCCAATGCCAAATCTGACGCTTCAAACGAGGGATTATCGCCACTTCCGCGTGGTGCCGCGCACGCCGGTCATTGGTGGCTGGATTGAAGGGTTGCACCTGAGCGAGATCAACGACGAGATTGCCGAAGACCTTCGTGAGGCGCTGTGGACCTATGGCGTCCTCTTCGGGCGCAAACAGAACCTTTCCTTTGATGCGATGAAGCAGGTGGCAAGCGTCTTTGGTGACCAGCTGGAAAAGCACAGCTTCGCCGCCACGATGGAGGCGGATGGGCATCCAGAGGTTGTCGTGATCCAGAAGCTGCAATCCGACAAAGCCAAGAACACAACCGACATTTGGCATCATGATGTGACCGCCCGAAAGCACCCCAACATCATGTCGATCCTGCAGGCAGAGCAGGTGCCCTTTGGGGCCGATACGATGTGGTCAAGCATGTCGGCGGCGTTTGATCGGTTGCCGCATGCGCTGAAGCTCCTGTTCCTCAATCTGGAGATTGATCACGACACGCTCTACCTGATGCTGCGCCATGATTTCGGCGATGCAACGATGAACATCGAAAAGATTGCGGCATTGCATGAAGCGAGTACGCATCCGGCGGTGGTCAGCCATCATGCAACCGGGCGTCCCTGTCTGTTCGTCGGGAACGGCTATGTGAAGCGCGTCCATGGCTATACGGCTGAGATCAGCGAGTGCATCCTCAAGATCGCGAATGAGATGCCCAAGATTCCTGAACTTCAGGTGCGCCACCAATGGGAAGCGGGAGACGTGGCCATCTGGGACAATTTTGGAACAGCCCATTACGGTGTCACAGCCGACATGGGGGATCAGGTGCGCAGGCTGTATCGTGTCGCCTCCTGGTCTGAAAGCGTGACGCCATCGCTCAACCGCGAAGCCGTGCTTGCCCAGATCGGCGACGCATGAAGGTGGACGGCGGGTGCCTATGTGGTGCCATCACCTATGAAGCTGTGATTGATCCGGAAAAGATCATCGTCTGTCACTGCACAGATTGTCAGATCAATGGCGGCGGAGCTTTCCGCTGGGGGACTTTGATCGCCAAAGAAGATTTCACCCTTTTGTCGGGCGATCTCAAATTTTACCGCAAGCTGGCCGAAAGTGGCAATCATCGGGCGCTGGCCTTTTGCGGCGACTGCGGGACATCGCTTTACGGCACACAGGCTGAAGAGTCGGTCACTCTTTCGCTGCGGATCGGGACGGCGCGACAGGCGCGCGAGCTGACCCCTGCGTTCCAAATGTGGCACAGATCCTCCTATGACTGGGTTGATCATCTCGACTCCGTGCCGTCGGTAGAACGACAGCCTAACCTGTGACGCCAGAGCAAGGGTCTGGTGCGACGCGCCGGACGGGGTTTGGCCTCGCCGCCCTGTTCTTCTTCCTGCACATGCTCAGTCAGGTGGACCGGCATATGATCTCTGGTTTTGCGCCGGACATCATGCGCGATTTGAACCTGACGCGCGGGGATTTCGCTCTGATCGCGGGCGTTGCCTTTAGCGGGGTTTATGCCCTGATTGCTCTGGCCGCCGGGATGGTTGCAGACCGGATCGGCCGCGTGCGGGTGTTGACAGCAGGTGTCGGAATTTGGAGCCTTTTTACAGGGCTTGCAGGTCTGGCGCAGGGCTTTTGGTCTTTGCTGGGCGCGCGACCTTTCGTTGCGGCAGGAGAGGCAACTTTGGTGCCCACGGCAACGACGATCATTCTGGCCCGAACGTCGGACGCGCAAAAGGCGACCGCCATCGGCCTGTTCTTTGCGGGTGGTCCGCTCGGGATCGGCGCAAGTTTTCTCGTTGCAGGAACCCTCGGCCCCTATCTTGGCTGGCGGAACTGCTTCTTCATCATGGCGGCTCTTGGCCTTTTCATGGCGTTTCTCGTGTCACGAGTTCGTGACACGGATCATCAAGCGAAGTCGGCAGAGCGCGCGCCGTCATCCATCGATCAATTGAAAGCCTTATGGGGGCATCTGGGCCGAAATGCCCGCCTCCGTTATGCTGCCGCTGCTATCATCCTGTTCCACGCCCACAGCGCGACAACGCCTTTTGTCCAGCTATGGCTCCATGATGACAAAGGCATGGACAAGGCGCAGGCGGCGAGCCTCTATGGGGCGCTGTTCATCGTTTTCGGCATGGCTGGTGCGTTGGGGACGGGATATCTCACCGATTGGATGCACCGCCGCTTCGGCGCAGACCGGGTGCGCTCCTTGTTTTGGGTCCAGCTTCTCCTTGTGCCCCTCATCATCGCCTTTCGATTTGCACCGGCCTCCTCCCCGCTCTTCCTGATGGGGATGGTCGCCTCGATCCTGTTTCTCACCTCGGCCTATGGGCCGATCTTTTCGGTGATTGAGCGGGAGCTTCCCGAAGGGTTGAAAGCGACGTCCGCAGGCTTCAACATGCTGGTGCTTAATCTGTTTGTGATTGGCGGTCTGTCTTACGCCATTGGTGTCGTGAGTGACGCGATGGAACAGGCGGGCTTGGCCAATAGCTGGACCTGGCCGATGTTTGGCGCAGACCTTATCGCTTTCGCGTCGATTGGCTTGCTGTGGCTGGCATCGCGACACAAATCGGTTATGCCGGAGCAAGGATGATAGTGCCAATTCTTACGCGGTCTGTGCCAACCCTTTGATCGGAAGAAGACTGTTATCCCGAACGCTGCTCGGGCCTTGTCGACCTGAGATGTATGAAGGTTCTGCGTGAGGTGTAGTGATGTGGATGCTGCTTGCTGGTCTGGTCTTTCTGATTTCCGTCGCCTGCTTTATCGCTTTTGTCCTCATCCCCGATGCAAATGATGTGAGATCCATCTGATGCCAGCGTCCTCAAATCATCACCCGCGCGGTTTCCTCACCACTATTGAACGGCTCGGCAATAAACTGCCTGATCCGATCATGATTTTCGTTTGGCTCATCGCGATCCTCATGATCTTTTCACAGATCGGCGCTTGGCTCGGATGGTCCGCTTCTTTGGCCTATTCCGGTAAAGAGGCTCCGCAATGGGGAGAACTGGCGGACGGTGTGCTAACCTACCGCGCGACGAGTTTGTTCAACGAGGATAACATCGGCCGGCTTTTGACGGAGATGCCAAAGACAATGGCAGGATTTGCGCCGCTTGGCACTGTGTTGACCATTGTGCTCGGCGCCGCGGTTGCTGAAAAATCGGGGCTGTTTTCTGCCCTGATCCGCGGGTCGCTGCGCAATGCGCCGCGTGTCATTATGACGCCGATGGTTGCGTTAATTGGCATGGTTTCCCACCACGCGTCAGATGCTGCCTATGTGGTGTTCATTCCCTTGGCCGCTATTCTTTACGCAGCGGTCGGCCGTCACCCCCTCGTCGGGCTGGCGGCGGCCTTTGCGGCGGTTTCTGGTGGTTATGCGGGAAACATCACGCCTGGGCAGATTGATGTGCTGCTCTTTGGTTTTACACAGGAAGCGGCGCGGATTGTTGAACCCGGCTGGACAATGAACCCGGCAGGAAACTGGTGGTTTATCCTTGCGATCGTTGGGCTGTTCACACCCATTATCTGGTTTGTCACAGACAAAATCATTGAGCCACGTCTTGGCACATGGGGTAGCAAACCGGACGAGGACATGCAGGCCGAACTGGCGAAAGCCGGCCTGACACCGGATGAGCGCAAGGGATTGCGCTATGCCGGACTTGCCGCACTTTGCGTGGTTGCCTTGTTTCTCGTCGTCACACTGACCCCCGGATACACGCCGCTGATTGATGAGGGGAAGGAAGGGGCCGCGCAGATGCAGCCTTTCTACACGGCCCTAATCGCCGGGTTCTTTCTCCTGTTTGTGAGCACGGGCATTGCCTTTGGCGCGGGCGTCGGGACGGTCAAAGGTGGAGAGGATGCGCTGCGCATGATGCAGGAAGGCATCCGTGCCATGGCGCCCTATATTGTTTTCATCTTCTTTGCCGCGCATTTCGTGGCGATGTTCAATTGGTCGCGACTTGGGCCAATCATCGCAATCAACGGAGCGACGGTGCTCCGCGATCTAGGCCTTTCCGCTCCGTTCTTGCTGGTCAGCGTCCTCTTGTTGTCATCGGTGCTGGACTTGTTCATCGGGTCCGCCAGCGCGAAATGGAGTGCGCTTGCACCCGTCGTTGTCCCTATGTTCATGCTGCTGGGGATTAGCCCGGAAATGACAACGGCGGCCTATCGGATGGGGGACAGCTATACGAACATCATGACACCATTGATGAGTTACTTCCCATTAATATTGGGCTTTTGCAGGCGATGGGATAAAGAATTTGGCGTTGGCTCTTTGCTCGCGCTCATGTTGCCCTTCGCCTTGTGCTTCATGGTGTCGGGTATAGGTTTGACGATCTTCTGGGTTGCGCTGGATTGGCCATTGGGGCCGGGCGCAACGGTTCACTATGTTTCGCCGCTGGAGAAACTGCCATGACGGCGCCTGTATTGACGACGCTCTATAATGCTGACGATCCTGTCACTCAGGCGCGGGCCACGCATAACAAGGCGCTACGCGATGACCTTCGCGCCAAGGTCGCCAAGGCGGCCCTTGGCGGCGATGAAAAATCGCGCGACCGGCATGTCGCGCGCGGCAAGCTGCTGCCGCGCGACCGGGTCGAACACTTGCTCGACCCCGGCTCCCCGCTGCTTGAAATCGGGCAGCTGGCAGCGAATGGACTTTATGGCGACGAGGTGCCCGGTGCGGGCATCATCACGGCGATCGGTCGGGTTTCTGGCCGTCCGTGCATGATCTTTGCCAATGACGCGACGGTCAAAGGCGGCACCTATTTTCCGATGACGGTGAAGAAGCACCTCCGCGCGCAGGAAATCGCGCATGAGAACCGCCTGCCGTGCATCTACCTCGTCGATAGCGGTGGCGCGAACTTGCCCAATCAGGCGGAGGTATTTCCGGACCGCGATCACTTCGGGCGCTTTTTCTTCAATCAGGCTAACATGTCGGCGCGCGGCATTCCGCAGATCGCCAGCGTCATGGGCAGTTGCACGGCGGGCGGCGCCTATGTGCCCGCCATGTCGGATGAAACCGTCATCGTCCGCAATCAGGGAACCATCTTCCTCGCAGGCCCTCCGCTGGTGAAGGCGGCGACCGGCGAAGAGATCAGCGCCGAAGATCTGGGCGGCGGTGATCTGCACGCGAAGAAATCGGGCGTAGTCGATCATTTAGCCGAGAATGACGAACATGCGCTGACCATCGTGCGCGACATTGTCTCTCATCTG
>CAJBSR010000331.1 GCA_903958285.1 uncultured Sphingomonadales bacterium | reverse complement strand
TCAAGACCGTGGCCGCCATGGTTGCCGCAAGAACACGATGTCCGCGCAGCCATCCGCCACGCCGATCCCGCGGCACCCGGTCCCAAGATTGGGGGCCCGGTTCGGCGCGCGACGTCGTGGCGGCGACGATATCGTCGATCAGCCCCGCACGCGGCGCAGGCACGGAGAGGCGGTCGAGCGCCGCATCAAAATCGCGGTCGGGTCCGCTCATTGTCCTGCCTTTCCAAATGATTCGGGCACGAGCCCCTTCTCCTCAAAAATCCGCCGGAGCGTCTGGCGCGCACGCACCAACAGGGATTCGAACGCCTTGATATTCATATCGAGCACGGCGGCGGCTTCGGCATTGGGCCGTTCCTCATAATAGGTCAGCACAATGGCCGCGCGCTGGCGGTCGGGCAACTGCCCCATGCACTGGCGCGTGGCCTCTCGCATCTGGTCTGCTTCCATCTGTTCATCGGCGCGCGGCGCGTCGTCCGCCCGATCGGGGATCTCTTGTCCGCCTGAAAACTTCTGCCGCCGCAGCCGGTCCAGACATAAATTGGTGGCCACACGGCGAAGCCATGCACCAATTCCCGTGCCGCCCGGCTGCCAGCGCCCTGCATGATCCCACAAGCGCAACAGGGCTTCCTGCGCCACATCTTCTGCCCAGGTGGCATCACCGAGCATCCGATAGGCGACGCGGTGCACCGCGGTCAGGTGCCGTTCGACAATCAGGCGGAAGGCGACGGCGTCACGCGCCGCCACGCGCACCATCAGCGCGTCGTCGCTTTCCTCCAACTCTATCTGTGCCAAGGCTTCGGCCAACCGCCCACCCCAATTGCTGTGGTATCGGCCTTATAACGCAGGGTTTGAGAAAACCCTTCGCGCGGGCTTAAAAAAATTAGCTGAGGAAGGTGTAAAAGGCGATGAATGCCGCCGAATAGGTGAAGGTAAAGAAGCGCAGCCCTTCAAAGAAGGCGGGTCGGGCCTGCTTTAGCGCCGCGGCTTTCGCTTTCGCGCGGACAAGCCGCCGAAAGGGATGACCGACGCCATGCGTCGCAAGGATAAGTTCTCTCCGCATGGCAAAGCGTTAACGCCAGCTTTACCATTGAATCCAGCAGAATCCTTGGTTAATCCCCGTCCCATGATGGGACAGGACGCCCGTCAGACGAGACTTTTCGACGCCTGTTCAAACACATCCTTGCTGAGGCCGGGATGACGCAAAATGCGTTCCAGCTCTGCGCGCATCAATTTCTGCCGCCCGTCATCAAACCGCCGCCAACGCCCGAGTGGGGGCAACAGCTTGGCCGCCGTCTGCGGGTTGATCGAGTCGAGCACGATCAGCACATCAGCCAGGAAGCGATAGCCCTCCCCGCTTTTGGCATGGAAGTGTTGCTGGTTCATCGAGAACGCGCCGACAAGCGCCCGCACGCGGTTGGGGTTGGTCAGCGTGAAGTCAGCATGCGCCTGCAACTCACGCACCGCTTCCAGCGTATCGGCGCGGGTGGACAGCGCCTGCGTGGAAAACCATTTGTCGATGACGAGCGCATCGTCGCGATACCGGTTGTAGAAGATATCAAGCGCGGCGACACGCTGATCCGCATCGCCATTGGCGAGCGTCCCGAGGGCCGCCATCCGGTCCGTCATATTGTCCGCCGCGTCAAACTGGGCAAAGGCCCGCGCGCCCGCATCATCGGCACTGGCCGCTGCGATATAACCGAGCGAGACGTTACGTAGGCGGCGCCCACCCTTGGCCGCGGGCGAATATTCAAACGTCGTCGGCGCATTGGCCGCATAAGCCGCCTGCCAGTGTGACAGCAACTCGCGCCCAAGATCGGCGCGCAACGCTTCGCGCGCCGCATGGATGGCATCGGGATCAACGACCAGCATCTGGTCTCCGATAAAGGCTTCGGACGGCAGCAAGACCGTTTCCGCGATGAAGGCCGCATCCAGCGCGTTGTTGGTCAGCGTGTTCCGCACAGCCGCGATGACGGGTCCATGATCCGACTTGCCCGTCGACACCCCTGCCACGAGCGTGTCGAGCATCAGCTGCTGCATGGCTTCATAGCGGCCAAAGGGATCATCATCATGCGCGGAGAGGAACGCCAGATCATCCGACGTCCGGTCGGTTTCAACAATCACCGGAGCCGAGAAACCGCGATTGATTGAAAGAACGGGCGTCTGGCCTGCCAGCGCAATCTCCGTCCGGCGTTCGGTTAGGAGCTCCAGCCGTTCCCCTGCATGCGTGCCGGTCGCGCGGTCAAACAAAGCAAGCTTGAGGGGGATGGCCATTGCGGGCTTATCGGTCTGGCCGGGCGTATCGGGCACCGACTGTTCCAGAACCAACAGATCGCCCGCAATCGTCGCCTTAATCTTAGGTGTGCCTGCCACCGAGTACCAGTTGCGGAACTGCGTGAGGTCTTGCCCACTCGCCTCTTCCATCGCGCGGACGAAATCCTCACAGGTCGCCGCTGTCCCGTCATGCCGGTCAAAATAGAGATCGCTGCCTTTGCGGAAGGTCTCAGCCCCCAACATCGTGTGGAGCATGCGGATGATCTCCGCGCCTTTGTTGTAGATGGTCGCTGTGTAGAAATTGGCGATCTCCATATAGCTGTCCGGCCGGATCGGATGGGCGAGCGGCCCTGCATCTTCGGGGAATTGCGCCGCGCGCAGGATGCGGACATCTTCGATCCGCTTGACCGCTTCGGAGCCCTGATCGGCGGAGAAACACTGATCGCGGAAGACCGTGAAGCCTTCTTTCAGGCTCAAC
>CAJBSR010000330.1 GCA_903958285.1 uncultured Sphingomonadales bacterium | reverse complement strand
GCATTTGCTTTGACAATGCCCTATTTCAGCCTTCGGCGACCATCACGCCCTCAATATGTCCCAGCCCTTCAACCTCGCAGCGGACGACATCGCCAGGCTTTAGGAACTGACGCGGATCCATAGCTGCGCCCACCCCGCCCGGCGTGCCGGTAAACAGGACATCGCCAGGTTCTAAAGTCATGCCGACCGACAAATGCTCCACCTGCTGCCAGATGTTGAACACGAGATGCTTCGTATTTGACGATTGGCGCTGTTCGCCATTGACCAAGCACCGAAGCCCAAGGTCGTGCGGGTCGCCAACTTCATCGGCTGTGACAATCCAGGGCCCAATGGGCGCATGTGTATCAAAGCTTTTGCCGAGCGACCATTGAGGCCCCGCATGCTGCCACATGCGCTCTGTCACATCATTGCCGACGCAATAACCAAAAATGGCGTGAGCGGCCTCGTCGGCGGAAATATGTTTGCCGCCCTTTCCTATGATGGCGACGAGCTCCACCTCATAATCCGCGGTCATCGTTCCAGTTGCGATCTTGATGGGATCAAAAGGCCCATTGATGGAAGTTTGCGCCTTGCTGAACCAGACCTGCCGTTCTGGCGTCGCCATTTTCGACTCCTCAATATGGTCGGCATAGTTGAGGCCAATCGCAAAGGTTTTGCCCGGGCGCTGCACGGGCGCTTCCAGCTTTACGGTTGATAGGGGAATGCCGCCGCCGGCCGCCGCCTTCTCTTCAAGGGCGGGTTTGAGCGTGTCCCAATTCCGAATAAGATCGATCATCGTGCCTGGAACGCCCGTGTCGATGATGGTGTCTCCGACAACAATACCCGTCAGAGTTTGGCCGTGGGCGGTATAGGTGGCGAACTTCATGAGTGGGATCCTTTTGGTTGGCGTCGGAACAGGCGTTTCAGCCGCAGCTGCAAAGCAAAGATGAAGGAGACAAGGACGGATGGCGGAGGCAGTTTTCCTGCAAACATTGGGTGCGGCGCCCCCCATTGCACGGCTAGCAATGCGCTCATCGGCATTTTCTGTGGCGCATCTGCAGCAGTAAAGAGATCGCCATCGGTCCAATGCTCCAGCTCATTGCCGAATGGGTCTTTCCAATAATCGAAGATCTGGCTGCCCATTATGTGACGCCCCACGCCCCATGCAGATTCTCGCTTCTGTGCTTTGAGGTGTTGATGGCCGAGCATCAGGTCATCAAGGTTGGAGACCTCAAATGCCGCATGCAGCAGACCAAGCTTTCCAGGGAGTTGGGCAAGGAACATTGTGTGATGGTCCACTAGCTTGTCGCCGCGGTCGCAGCGCATGAAGGCACCTAAAGGCAGTCCTTCAGCTGCTTCAACTTCATCGGATGTCAAAAAGCCGAACCGTCCCTTGTACCATGCTTCAGAATACCTGAAGTCTGAGACATTTAGCACGGCATGGCCAAGTCGTAGGACGTGTGCCGGCGCAGCGTCCAGCCTGATGGCTTTCCGCAGCCGTCCCTTTGCCGCTGCGCTGTTGCGTGGCAGGTCCGCTAGCGGCAGCGACGCTTCAGCGTTGGTTTGTCCGGCGACAATTTCGACGCGATATCCGTCTGGATCGATCAGGCGGACAACACGCCCGCCGCCGGGCTCGTCGAGGTCGAGGAGGGGCACGCCTTCAGCTGCGGCCAGTTTTTCGAGGTCGGCAATGGAGCCTGCCCGAAGTCCAAGGCCTAGAAACGCCGCATCGCCAACTTCTGTTGCATGCAGGAACGGGCGCCCATCGCCGCCTTTTCCATAGAGCCGCCCGTCCTGTTCAAAGCAGGATAGCCCGAAATCTTCGAGGAAGGCACGCATGGTGGCCAGATCCGGCGCGGTAAAACGGACGTGGGCTATGTCTTCGACCTTGATGATCGGCATCGCTCCTCCCCTTGGGATCAGTATTGACTATTTGGTCAAGTTGATTGTCTTTGACCAAATAGTCAAGTAATCTCCTGAAATGGTCACGCGTCCCTCTCCATCTCTCCGTGCAACCCGCACGCGTGCCGCTTTGATCGCGGCCGGCTTTCATCTTGTGGCGGAACGGCCAATTGATGCGATCCCCATCGACGATGTCGTGACAAAGGCCGGGGTGGCAAAGGGAAGCTTCTTCAACCATTTTGTCGACAAGCAAGATTTTGCGAATGCTATCGCCAAAGAGGTTCGCCTTGAGGTGGAGGCGTTGGTCAGCGCGCATAATGCAGCCATCGCGGATCCGATCGAACGCATTGCAGGCGGAATGAAAGTCGCCGTTGATTTTGCGCTCACGCAACCGACCCGGGCGATCGCGCTGCTGCGAAGTCAGGGCGCAGCCACTGCACACACGCACCCGTTGAACAAAGGTCTTCGGGCAGACGTCGAGGCTGCATTTAAGCAAAACCTATTGCGTCCGGAGACCCATGTTGCTGGCGTCCTTTTCTGGCTTGGGCTGTGCCAGGCCATCATGACTTACATCATTGACGTTCAACCGAGCAAAGACGCTGCAAACAAGCAGCTGACGGCGCTCCTGCGCCTCGGGTTGTCCGGCCTCGGAGCGCCGGATGAAATGGTGGGGAAGGTCATCGAAAGGGTCATTGAACATTGACACAATCGACGTGCCTCAGCCGAGCCACCCGAGCATGCCTTTGGTTCAAGGTCAGCTCAGGCGACAAACGAGCGGGTCCCTCGCTCCGCAGTCGGAGTTGCAGCCCACTTTAGGCGCGTTCCACCTGCGGTCGATTGCGCATCGCCACCTAGTTACCATCTCAATTTAATGCCATAGCTTGGTTCTGTCAGAGCAACCGCACCGAATGGACAAAAGAGCGTGACGGGATCAGTCTAAGCCATGCCCCGTCGCCGAGAACCAGCGCGTCCGTTTCGTTATTTCAATCCACCACCTCAGGGTGTCGGACAACGCCACATATCAGTGCCAGCTGGAGACAGTTTCCAGTTCGACTGCACACACCAAGAAATCCGGACCCGACGGCACTAATTTTCAGGGAAAAGCCCGCATTTCCGACAGTTTTTCTGGTAGCGGAGGAGGAAGCCTTACATCATTGAAATACAACAGTTTTTTTTGACGTTATCTATAAATTATCACTTTTTATTGGGCTTGGCTGGGAAGCCTATGGACTAACAGACGATCTGGAAGGAGCAGTTAAGTGGATCACGTAAGGTCGCTGAACCATCGGTGATGACAATCGTGAAGCCATTCAACGCCTTCGTGTTCGCAATGAACTGACCATCGTTCAACGTGCCAACATTTGATGCGCTGGCGGTGTAGTTTCCAGTGACGGCATAATTCGCTGTGTTCATATTCGTGGTGAAGACCACGTTGTAGATGCCCGTTGATAGCCGCGTAACGGATGCCACGTTCCCACCGCCACTGAGCGTGACTGTTGTGCCTGACACCGAGAACTCAGCCCATGCACGGCAGAAGTAAATCGGAGCCGTGCCGCCGACCGCTGGGATCGGTGCATCAGTGATCTTCGTCCCTGCATCGAATGTCTTGTTTGTCAGAGTCTGGGCATCAGTGGTTCCAACCAGTGCGCCACTCGGACCAGCCTTTGTCGCTGCGGTGCCAAGGCCCAAAGCAGTTCTTGCGCCTGCTGCGGTAGTAGCGCCTGTGCCGCCTTGCAAAAGCGTTATAGGGTCTGTCAAAGCTGCCAGAGAGGTGATGTCTTCATTCGCACCAGACTTCGCTGC
>CAJBSR010000329.1 GCA_903958285.1 uncultured Sphingomonadales bacterium | reverse complement strand
CCCCTCGCATGACGGCCCCGAGGACTACGTTCGACGAGTGCGGGCACACATGAATACAGTCGAACATCTCGTCATGTTTCTGCCTTCAATGTGGACCTTTGCACTGCTTGTCTCGCCAACCTGGGCTGCGGCTCTGGGTTCGGTCTGGCCGGTGGGAAGATTGCTTTACATGATCGGCTACAACCGCTCGGCCGAGGCCAGAAGACCTGGGCTCTATATGACCATGCCCACCATCTACATTTTCATTCTCGGCTCGATCATCGGCGCCATACTCCACATCGCAAGGGGCTGAACCATGCAGCAAGACAACGCGCCCATTCTCGGCCAATTCATCGAAGGGATTGCGATCCTCACCCTTAACCGTCCCGAGGCAAGAAACCCCATCTCCGACAATGACATGGTCGATGCGCTGGTCGATGCCCTAACCAGCATCGACGCAGATCATTCAATCCGGGCGATCATCCTGACAGGAGCCGGCAGTGCGTTTTCTGCCGGAGGCAATCTCAAGACGCTGGGGCAGCCAGGCGGATTGGGAGGCGATGGACCTGCACGGACACGCGATCAATACCGGCGGGGCATCCAGCGCCTACCGCTGGCCTTTGAAGCGCTGGAAGTTCCGGTTATCGCTGCGGTGAACGGCCCTGCAATCGGCGCTGGCTGCGATCTTGCCTGCATGTGCGACATTCGCATCGCCTCTGACCGTGCTGTGTTTGCCGAAAGCTTCGCCAAGGTCGGCCTTGTCCCCGGTGATGGCGGTGCTTGGCTCTTGCCCCGGATCGTCGGCTTTGCTCGGGCAACTGAGATGGTCCTGACCGGAGACAGTCTGACGGCCGCAGAAGCCCTTGCCGCAAACCTGGTATCGCGGGTCGTTGCGGCTGAAGACCTGCTTGAAACTGCAATGGCAATCGCCCGTCGCATCGCCGCCAACCCGGCAGATGTTGTGCGCATGTCGCGCCGCCTGATGCGCGAATCCTATGGTTCACAATTGACCAGCGTCCTAGAAATGTCGGCGGCGATGCAGGCTGTCGCGCAGTCGACGGCCGACCACCGCGAAGCTGTGTCGGCCATGCTCGAACGGCGCGAACCCGTGTTTCAGGGCCGGTAGTCATGTCTAGTCCGATGGATGCCACCCCTATTGCCGATCTTTACCGCTGCATCGCGGGCGAAGTTCGCTTGGTGGCGGGCCGACGCCTAGAGGATGGCGTGCTGGTCTTTCCAATGCCCGAAGGACCTGAGGAGGCAAAACACGACCTAGTGCTTCTGCCTGCGACAGGAACGCTGTGGAGTTGGACAGTGCAGCGCTTTGCTCCGAAGCTTCCCTATGACGGGCCGACAGGAGATCATTTTCGGCCTTATGCCGTGGCGTACGTCCAGCTTGGCGACAATCTGATCATCGAAGGCCGGGTCACGCCGACGCCTCCGCCGTCCCTGACAATCGGTCAGCCGATGAGAGTGGTGCGCGAGTCCTATGCCACAGATGCGCAAGGGCAGCCGATCGAAACCTATGCCTTTACGCCGATGGAGACGCAGTCATGACCGCGGTTCATATCGTCGGGTCTGGTATCCATCAGTTCGGTCGCAGCGAGGGCATGTCGGCCCTCGACCAAGGGGTCTCGGCATGCCGCAAAGCACTCGCCGATGCCGGGCTTGACTGGTCCGCTTTGCAGTTCGGCTTCGGCGGATCGCGCGATGGCGGGAATGCAGACGCAGTGATGCCGCGGCTGGGGCTAACCGGCGCGCAGTTCATCAACGTGGCTAACGGCTGTGCAACCGGCGGGTCAGCGCTTCTCTCTGCCTACTGGGCAATCAAGTCCGGTGAATTGGACTTGGGTATCGTGGTCGGCTTCGACAAGCACGCTCGCGGCTCGTTCAACCCTGATCCAAAGCGCTGGGGGCTGCCCGCCTGGTACGGTCGGACCGGCCTGATGCTGACCACGCAGTTCTTCGGCCTCAAGATCCAGCGCTATATGGCGCTGCATGGCATTGATGCGACGACGCTCGGGCGCGTGGCAGAAAAAGCCTTCCGGAATGGCGTCCTCACCGACCATGCATGGCGGCGGCAAGAGGTTCCGCTAGAAACGATTCTCGGTTCGGAAATGGTCAGTGATCCGTTGACGAAGTTCATGTTTTGCGCCCCCTCGGAAGGCGCTGCAGCGTTAATCCTAGCATCGGACCGAAAAATGCGTGAGCTCGGCTTGTCGGGGCCCG
The DNA here is from genome assembly GCA_903958285.1 of uncultured Sphingomonadales bacterium. GTDB lineage: Bacteria > Pseudomonadota > Alphaproteobacteria > Sphingomonadales > Sphingomonadaceae > Aquisediminimonas. The sequence goes on along the minus strand of CAJBSR010000329.1, from coordinate 1,833 downwards.
TCGTGCGCGGCGCGGCTGTGCGGACTCGGCTCCCAGGATCATTCGAGGTATTCTCGCCCTCTCTGCAAGTAGCACAAGACCCATCTCCAACGGTCCTTGCATCACGCGCCGCTTATGAAATGGCAAGTCTGGGACCAGAGGACGTCGACCTTGCGCAGCTCCAGGATACGGACTGTGGCGCGGAGATCATGCATATGGCCGAAAACGGCTTCTGCGCGGATGGCGACCAGGCTGCCTGGCTAGTAGATGGGCAAACAGCACTGGGCGGCGCCTTGCCGATCAACACCGATGGTGGATGCCTTGCATGCGGAGAGCCAATCGGCGCCTCGGGTCTGCGCCAGATATTCGAAAATGTGCAGCAATTGCGCGGTCGCGCCGGCCGACGCCAAGTAGCAGATGCGCGCATCGCCTATAGCCAGGTCTATGGCGCTCCCGGCCTGTCGGCCGTGGTCATTTTGGAGGGTCAGTCATGAACACCTACACTTCTACCCGCAGGCCCCGGCCCGATCGCCACCCGGCGATCAGCTATGACGAGATTCTCGACATGGACTCTCGAACGGTTCCGCTTTCATTGCGCGAACACGACACACCGTTCATCTCTGGCGGTACGGTGCCTGTGAGCAATTACCTCGACCCGGCCTACTTTGCCGCCGAGGTAGAGCATGTTTGGCCACGTGTCTGGCAAGTGGCCTGTCGGGAAGAGGAAATCCCACAAACGGCGGACTTTGTCCTTTACGAGAACGTCGGGCTGTCGCTCATCGTCTCGCGGCAAGCCGATGGCAGCATCAAAGCCCTGCACAACAGTTGCTTGCACCGCGGGCGGCGGCTGGTCAGCGAAAGCGGCTGCAAGGCGCGGTTCACCTGCCCTTACCACGGACTTGCGTGGACCAACGACGGTGCTGCTCATGCCAATCCACTCGCCTTTGATTTTCCGCAATGGCCAGAAGGCACGCCACCCTTGCCCGAAGCACGGGTGGAAACCTGGGGCGGCTGGGTCTTTGTCAATTGCGATCCCCACGCACCGAGCCTTAAGTCAACGCTGGGGCCAATGATCGACCACTTCGCGCCTTGGCAGCCCGAGCAGCGCTACATCGCAGTCCATGTACGCAAGACCGTTGCCGCCAACTGGAAACTGGTCGCCGAAGCCTTCATGGAAAGCCATCACGCACCGACCACGCATCCGCAGATCCTGCCCTATATGACCGACGTCAATTCGCAGTACGATGCGATCTCCGATCAGGTCACGCGGCAGTTTTCGGCGCAACTGATCCCCAGCCCGCTGGCCGGCCGCAGCTATACCGAAGAGGAGATCGTCTCCACCATGCTTGGCGTCGGGTCGAGGTTGAAAGGGGCAGTCGGCGAAGCCGCGCTCGCGATCCCCGAAGGCGCGACTGCCCGTCAGCACGTAGCGCAGGTGATGCGCGGCATCCTGTCGGCGGAGGACGGGCAGGACTACGGCCCCTTCTCCGATGCTGAGATGGTCGATGCCCTGCTCTACAATGTCTTTCCGCACATGAGCTTTTGGGGCGGCGCAATGCCCTCGCTCAACTATGTCTGGCGGCCAAACGGGATGGACCCGGCCAGTTCGATCATGGATGTCTACATGCTGCGCCGGGTGCCACCGTCTGGTCGGCCCAAACCCGCAATGCGCGTCGATGTGCCCGTGGACGAAAGTTTCAGCGATGCGACCGAACGCTCGGGTATGTCGGCAGGCCTTGCCAAAGTGCTCGACCAGGACATGGTGAACCTACCGCAGGTCCAGCGCGGCCTGAACGCCTCTGCCACAGGTGTTGTGCAGTTCACGGCTTATACCGAAATGCGCCTGCGCCATCT
>CAJBSR010000328.1 GCA_903958285.1 uncultured Sphingomonadales bacterium | reverse complement strand
GGGATATGGCGCCGCCGGTGGATCGCGCTTGGCGTGGCCTGGGGCGTATGTCTGATCGGCTGGATCGTCGTCAGCATGGTGCCGAACCGGTATGAATCGCAGGCGCGCGTGTTTGTGCAGATGCAAAGCCTGTTGAGTGACAAGATCGGCGTGACGCCGCTGGAACAGCAGCGTGACATTGACCGCGTTAAACGCACGCTGACGTCTACAGTGAACCTCGAAAAGGTCGTCCGTGGGACGGACCTTGCCAATACCGTGTCGACCGACAAGGAAGTCACTGCCGCTGCCTTCGGCCTTCGCGATGCGATCAAGGTGACGGAGCAGCAGGAAAACCTGTTCGAGATCAAAGCAAAAATCGGCTTGCCCGGCCTGTCCGACCCGGAAAATGCGAAGCTTTCGCGCGCGGTCGTGCAGAAGATGATCGACATCTTTGTTGAGGAAAATCTGAGCGGAGACCGCCGTGAAACGTCGCAGTCGCTTAAGTTCCTCGACCAGCAGATTGTCCAGAAGGAAGAGCAGCTTCGCGGGGCGGAAGCACGCCGCGTTGAGTTTGAGCGCAATTCGCTTGGCCTGCTCCCCGGCGTTGGATCGGTGCAGTCTCGAATGGAATCTGCGCGCGCTGAGCTGAACCAGATGGATTCCAATCTGATGGCGGCGCAGGGCTCATTGGCAGCGGTGAACGGACAATTGGCCGCGACCCAGCCGACGATTGCCATGCCGGGCTTGGGCGGTGGAGACAGCCGCGTTGCCATCCTTGAAGGACAACTTTCCGAAGCGCAATCGCGCGGCTGGACCGATAGCCATCCCGATATGCAGGCCCTTCGCGGCCAGCTTGCGCGGGCAAGGGCTGCTGGCTCGCGCGCTGGCAGCGGAGGCTATTCGACCCCCAACCCAGCTTACTCCTCGCTTCGCGCGATGCAGGCTGAAAAGCAGGCTGCTGTCGGTGCTATGTCTGCCCGCAAAGCCCAGCTTCAGGCGGAGTTATCGCAATATGCGGCGCGCCAGATCGAACAGCCCGGAGCCGAGGCGGAACAGGACCGCCTGTCGCGCGACTATGAGGCGGTTAAACTTCAGTACGACAAGTTGCTCGCCGACCGCGAAGCGATCCGTATGCGTGGTCAGGTCGCGTCCTCGACAGACTCAGTCGCGTTTCGCGTCATCGATCCACCATCCAGCCCGCGCCAGCCGGTTGCGCCAGATCGTCCATTGTTGATGGCGGGCGTGCTGATCGCCGGGCTGTTGGCTGGTCTCGGAACAGCGTTTGCGCTGAGCCAGCTCAACAGCGGCTTTGCGACGCCGCAAAAGCTGTCCGCAGTTACCGGCATGGCCGTCATCGGCGCGATTGGCGAAGTTGAAACGCCGGCACGCAAGGCGATGGCGGCGAAGCGGAAGAAGATGTTTCTGGGCGGTGCTGCCGGGTTGGGCGGTGTGTTCGCCCTACTCGTCGTGGTGGACATGATCCAGCGGAGCGGAGTGGCGTAATGGGAATCCCTGATATGAAACCCGAAAAGCCGTCACGCGGTATGACGTCGCTCATCGAGCGCGCTTCTGCGCGCTATGGACTGTCCGCCTCAAGCGAGCCCCGCGCGCGCAAACGGCTGGATGTTCCGCTGATCCCAGAACCTGATGTTGTAGCGGTGGAGGCTGTTTCACAGGCCCCAGTTGAGCCGGCCCTGCCTGAAGTGCAGCCGCAAGCGGTGCCAGTCCCAGCGCCAATCAAGGCGACGCCACGTTTGGCGCAAGCTGCGGGCACAGCTGAGATCAATCTTCAACGCCTCGCAGATCTTGGCTTCATCGTGCCGGGCCACCCGCCGACTGCCTTGTCGGAGGAGTTTCGCATCGTGAAGCGGCCGCTGCTGCTCAATGCGTTTGGCGGGCGTTCGACGCCGTCGGTTGATCGTGGGCGCGCCATCCTCGTCTGTTCTGCGCATCCCAATGAGGGCAAAACCTTCTGCTCGATCAATCTCGCCATGTCGCTCGTCAATGAACGCAATGTGGAGGTGGTGCTCGTCGACGCTGACGTGGCGAAGCCGGAGATTCTGTCAACCCTGGGCGTGACAGGTGCTGCCGGATTACTGGATGCAATCACACAGAATGTTGATCCGGAATCACTGATCATTCCAACGACCATCCCCGGTCTGTCTGTGCTCCCGGCAGGTCACCAATCGCCGAATGATACCGAACTGCTGTCGTCGACTGAGGCCTTTACGCTGGTCGAGGCGCTGCTGGCGAAAAATCCAGCACGGATTGTCATCTTTGATTGCGCCCCGGCGCTTGCGGCATCGCCCGCATCCGCGCTGGCACATCACATTGGGCAAATTCTGCTGGTCGTCCGCGCGGACCGCACCAGTGAGAATGACCTGTCCGAAGCAGTGAAACTGCTCGCCGGTCAGGCCCCGATACAGCTGCTTCTAAACGGGATGACCTTCCCGGGAAGCAGCCAGAAATATGGCACTTATTATGGGTATGGAGGCTGAGTATGGCCAAGTATAACACCCTGACACGGCACGGGTCGATGATCGCGCTGGCCGCAACGTCTGTTCTTGCAGCACCGGCACAGGCGCGGACCGATGTGTCGCCTTATCTGGAAGTCGGCCAGATCGCGACGGCGGATCTCAAGAATGGCGGAGACGTGCTGACGTACAGCACGGTCGCGGCAGGCGTTGATGCCTCGATCAGCGGCCCTCGGGCTGAAGTTCAGGCGAACTACCGCTATGAGCGACGCTTTGCTTGGCAAAATGATGTCGCGGATGAGACGGTTCACACTGGTATTCTTCGTGCACGTCTGGACGTCGCGCCAGAACTGCTGAGCATCGAGGCCGGTGCCTTGGCGACACGTGTCCGCACCGATATTCGCGGGGAAGCAGCGCCTCTGCTCGTCGGCAATGTGTCGAATACGTCTCAGCTCTATTCGGTCTATGCCGGTCCGTCGTTGGCCACGTCCATCGGCGCGCTTGACGTCGCAGCCGCCTATCGCGTCGGCTATACCAAGGTTGAAGCCAATGATGGGCTGATACTGCCGGTTGGACAGCCGGAGCTCGATCAGTTTGACGACTCGGTGTCGCATTTTGCTACGGCAAGCGTCGGTATGCAGCCGGGGACTCTGCCCTTCGGCTGGTCCGTGTCAGGCGCGTATGAGCGCGAGGATGCGAGCCAACTGGATCAACGCTTTGAAGGCAAGAATGTCCGTGGTGACGTGACATTCCCCATCACCCGGACGGTCGCCCTTGTTGGCGGCGTTGGCTATGAGGATGTCCAGATAAGCCAGCGTCCAGTCCTGCTGGATCCGACCGGCGGACCCGTTGTCGATGGCAATGGTCGCTTCGTCACGGATGCCACTGCGGGCCGCCAACTCGCTTATGAATTTGACGGACTCTATTGGGATGCCGGTGTTCTGTGGCAGCCGAGCAGCCGAACTTCTCTCGAAGCACGCGCTGGTCGCCGTTATGGCTCAATGACGTATTTCGGGACGTTTAGCTGGCAGGCAACGCAGAATAGCGGGCTGCAGCTGGCCGTTTATGATGAGTTTCAAACCTTTGGCCAGCAGCTGAGCGACAATTTGTCGCGCCTGCCGACATCGTTCACGGTGCCGCGCAATGCCTTGGCCAACAATTTGAATGGCTGTGTCTTTGGTGGGGCCGGATCGGGCGGCTGCCTCAATGATGCGCTGGGCGCGATTAACACGTCCGCCTATCGCAGTCGCGGCCTTGCGCTCTTGTGGTCAACCACGCGTGGTCGTTTCAACGCAGGCCTTGGTGGTGGTTACACACAACGCAAATTTGTAGCGCCAACGCAGGCCGGGGTCTTCTCCACCAACGGTGTGAAGGACGAGATGTGGTATGCGCAGGGCAATGTCGGTTACGCGCTGTCGCCGCGGACAGACTTCACCGGTGATGTTTATGTGACCTTGTTTGATCCGGGCATCGTCGGCGCGGGGAACGTCACTTCGGTGGGCGGCACCGGCGCGTTGACCCACCGCTTCACCCGCAAACTCGATGCGAACGCCACGCTCGGTCTTTATTCGACCCGTGTGGAGGGCGTGACCAGCGATCTGGTCGCCTCGGCCTTTGCTGGTCTGCGGTACTCATTCTGATGGGAAGTGAAAGTCCAGTGTCTATGGATACCGAACATTATGGCCTGACGGGCCGGCCCTTCCAGCTCACGCCGGATGCGAGCTTCTGGTACGAAAGCACCACGCACCGAAAGGCGATGGCCTATCTCGGCTATGGCCTTGCGCTGGGCGAAGGCTTTATCGTCATCACCGGCGAAATTGGCGCGGGCAAAACGACGCTTTTGTCGCACCTTCTGGAGACGATCGATCCCAATCGGGTAGAGGCCATCCAACTGGCTTCGACGCTGGTGCGTGGAGACGATGTGCTGAAGCTCGTCGCCCATGCGATGGGGGAAGATTGCAGCGGCTCTGATCGGGCAAAAGTGCTGACCGTCATTGAGGCACAACTGAAAGACCGCGCACGGGCCGGCAAGCGCGTGCTTATAGTCGTGGACGAAGTGCAGAATATGACGATCGGCGCGCTGGACGAGCTGCGCATGGTCTCCAACTTCTCAACCGGCAGCCAGCCGGTGGTGCAGTTCCTGCTGCTGGGTCAGCCCGAGTTTAAGGACACAATTGCCTCCGCGCCGCTTGAGCAGTTGAAGCAGCGGGTTATCGCAACGCATCACCTTGGCCCGATGGAGGCGGATGAAGTTCAGCCCTATATCGAACATCGGCTCCGCAATGTTGGGTGGCAGGGGCGTCCCCGCATCTCTGAAGAGGCTGTTGAACAGGTCTTTGAACGCAGCAGCGGTATCCCCCGGCGTATCAATCAGATGATGACGCGGGCCATGCTCATGGCAGCACTGGAGGACAGTGATGTCGTCTCAGACAGCCTGATGGTCTCAGTCATTGCAGACCTCTCCCGCGAGGAAGAAGCGGGCCGCATCGTTACGGATGCACTTTTACCCGATACATCATCCGGCACGGCTTCGTCCCTGATCACAGATGATGTCGCGCTCGATATCATGGCACGTATCACGATGCTTGAAGCCCAAGTCGCTGAACAGGAAGCCACGCTTCGCCGCGTGCTCAACCTGCTGATCGATTGGGTCGAACGCGAAAATGTGGGACGTCGTGTTCCCGTCGCTGCCGTCTGACCAAGGTGTGCGATGATCCGAAATGCTTTGTCTGTCGATGTGGAGGACTGGTTCCAGGTCGGAGCCTTTGAAACCGTCATCCGCAAGGAAGACTGGCCGCAATATCCTGTGCGCGTTGAAGCCAACACTGACGCCGTTCTTCAGCTCTTTGCCGATACAGACGTAAAGGCGACGTTCTTCACGCTGGGCTGGGTCGCTGAGCGCTTTCCGGCGTTGATCCGCCGGATCGCCGAGCAGGGACATGAAGTGGCGAGCCACGGATGCGACCATAAGCGCGTGTTCCAGATGTCGCCGGATGAATTCGCCAAAGACATTGCGACATCAAAGGTGCAATTGGAGGATGCAGGCGGCGTTGCTGTCACAGGATATCGCGCGCCCAATTTCTCCATCGATCAGCGCACGCCATGGGCCCATCGGCTCCTGTCTGAAGCGGGCTATCTCTACTCGTCGAGCGTCGCGCCTCTGGCCCATGATCATTATGGCTGGCCTGAGTCGCCGCGCTTCCTTTGGAAGCCGCTGGCAGATGCGGATTTACTCGAACTGCCGGTATCAACGGTGCAGGTGGGTGGACGGAACTTTGCGGCCGGTGGTGGCGGGTTCTTCCGTCTGCTGCCTTATCCCGTGTCCCGCGCGACGATTGCCCGCGTGAACGGGGAGGGGCGCCCTGCCGTCTTTTACTTTCATCCATGGGATATGGACCCCGGTCAGCCTTTCATGGCGAATGCGCCGTTGAAGTCCCGCCTGCGGCACTACACCAACCTGTCGAAGATGGCAGGCAAACTGCGTCGGGTGACACGCGACTTTGGCTGGGGACGGGTGGATGAGGTGGTCGCGGCAGAACGTGGACGCCTGCCATGAACGCGCCTGCAACCTTCGCGCCTATGGTGACCCGTCTCGCCATTCTTGCTGATGTGGCCGAGGTGGCCCGCATTGAAACCTTCGTTGCGGCCCATCCTAGCTCGACGCCCTTTCACCGTCCGGCCTGGAGCATCGCCATTGAACGCGGATGTGGCGCGAAATCGCACTATCTTTTGGCAGAGCGCGGCGGTGACCTGATCGCGGTGCTGCCGCTGCATGAGATCCGTTCGCCGCTCTTTGGCAATGCGCTTGTCTCCTCGGGCTTTGCCGTTGGCGGGGGGATTCTGGGGGAGGCTCCGATCTTGGCCGAAGAGGCGCTGCAGTTGGCAAAGCGCCTCGGGTGCCAGACGATTGAGCTGCGTGGAGGTGCGCTCCCTGTCTCCGGCTGGAAGATTGATACGGAGACCTATCTTGGTTTTCGGACAGAGCTGAAGGCGGATGACGAAGCCCAATTGCTCGCCATTCCGCGCAAGCAGCGCGCCGAAGTGCGGCGGGCCTTGGGTCTCGAACTCGAGGTTAGTGTGGGCAAGAGCGCGGATCTGATCGCAGGCCATTATCAGGTCTATTCCGAAAGCGTCCGCAATCTCGGCACGCCGGTTTTTTCGCGATGTCTGTTTAAAGAAGTTCTCACAGCCTTTGGCGAAGATGCGGACATTCTCACCGTCAGCCATAAGGGAAGGGCGCTGTCGTCTGTTCTCTCGCTCTACCATCAGGGCGTGGTCATGCCTTACTGGGGTGGCGGCGTTGCCGATGCGCGGAACTGGCGGGCGAACGAGATGATGTATTACGCCCTGATGCTTCATGCGCGGGCAAAGAAGGGCTGCCACAGCTTTGATTTTGGTCGGTCCAAAGCCGGGACTGGTCCTGCCTCGTTCAAGAAGAATTTCGGGTTCGAGCCGATTGAACTGCACTACGCCAAGCGCGCGCTGGACGGCGGCGAGATCCGCGATATCAATCCGCTCAGCCCCAAATACCGGATGCAGATTGCCTTGTGGCAGAAGCTTCCGCTCCCCATCGCGAACATGATCGGTCCATGGATATCGCGGGGGCTGGGATGAATGGCGGCATTCTGTTTCTGGCACACAGACAGCCTTTCCCGCCCAATCGCGGGGATAGCATCCGCAGCTGGAACATCCTGAAGGCGCTCGCTAGGCTGGCCCCGGTCCATCTCGTATCCTTCGCAGACGGTGATCCTGAGACGCAGCAGGCGTTGGAACAGGTTTGTGCCTCGGTCCACCTGATCCCGGATCAAAAGGGCAAGGCGTCTGCAATGGCGGCAGCGCTGCTATCCGGCCGCCCGGCATCGGTTGAAATGTTCAGTTCACCTGCGTTCCAGACAGCGGTCGACCTCGTGCTGGGCGAACATGACATCGCGACCGTCTACGCCTTTTCAGGGCAAATGGGGCAACATGTCGGCGATTTGCCATCGTCGATCCGGCTCGTCATGGACTTCACCGATGTCGATTCAGAAAAGTTTGCGTCTTACGGTCGAACGGCCGGTGGCGTGGCGGGTTTTGCCAACCGTTTTGAGGCGCGTCGATTGCGGGCGTTTGAATTGCAGGTCGCCAAGCGCGCGGACATAAACTTGTTTGTCAGCAAAACCGAAGAGCAGATGTTTCGCCGTGTGGCGGGGAAAGGCAACGTCCCGCTGGGGGTCCTGGAAAACGGGGTAGATCTTGAGCGCTTTGCGCCGGGTCATGGCCTTTGCGACAACATCGACCGAGACACGCCGCTGATCGTCTTTACCGGGCAGATGGACTACCCCCCCAATGTGGATGCCGCGTCTTTCTTTGCGCGGGAGGTTTTGCCGATTGTGCGGGACCGGCAGGCCGATGCCCGGTTCGCGATTGTCGGTCGTGCGCCAACCGCAGAGGTGCTTCAGCTTGCAGCCTTGCCCGGCGTTATCGTGACTGGTGAGGTGCCCGACACCCGGCCCTGGCTTGCCTCGGCACGCGTTGTGGTCGCCCCTTTGCGAATTGCGCGTGGCATTCAGAACAAGGTTCTGGAAGCGATGGCTTCGGGTAAGGCTGTCGTCGCTTCTCCTAAAGCGGCGGAGGGTATTGATGCCTGCTATGGCAAAGAGCTTCTGATCGCTGGGAGTGCTCCGGCGCAGGCCGATGCGGTTGTCTCGCTCTTGCATGATCCTGCGAGACGGGGGCGAATGGAACTGGCTGCGCGTGCCGCCATGGAGGCACGCTATAGCTGGGACGCCAAGATGGCGCCGCTGGCGGAATTTGTCTTCCCGTCCAAAGAACGGGTGGCTTCGTGAGCCGGGCGGTGATCAACGCAGCGTTAGGTTATCGCTCAAG
>CAJBSR010000327.1 GCA_903958285.1 uncultured Sphingomonadales bacterium | reverse complement strand
GGCCCCGGTGATCCCGCAGCAACGGGCACCTATGCTGTGCCCGTGATCCAACAATGGCTGGCGACGAAAAAGCCGCTGTTCGGCATCTGCCTCGGTCACCAGATGCTCGGCCTGGCCATTGGTGCGACAACCGAAAAGATGCATCAGGGCCACCGCGGCGCGAACCATCCGGTCAAGCGGCTCGATGATGGCGCTGTTGAAATTACCAGCATGAACCACGGTTTTGCGGTGGATGCAGACACGCTCCCCGCCAATGCGCGGGCGACGCATGTCTCGCTGTTCGACGGCTCCAACTGTGGCTTCGAACTGACCGACCAGCCCGCCTTCAGCGTCCAATATCACCCCGAAGCGTCCCCCGGCCCGCAGGACAGCCACTATCTGTTCGAAAAGTTCGTGGGGATGATGGGAACAAATAATGCCTAAAAGAACAGACATCTCCTCCATCCTCATCGTAGGCGCGGGTCCGATCATTATCGGGCAGGCGTGCGAGTTCGATTATTCGGGCACGCAGGCCGTAAAGGCGCTGAAGGAAGAGGGCTATCGCATCATCCTCGTCAATTCGAACCCGGCGACGATCATGACCGATCCCGAGCTGGCGGATGCGACCTATATTGAGCCGATCACGCCCGAAATCGTGGCGAAGATCATCGAGAAGGAGCGGCCTGACGCGATCCTGCCGACGATGGGCGGGCAAACCGCGCTCAACACCGCGCTGGCGCTGTTCAACGATGGCACGCTCGCCAAATATGGCGTGGAAATGATCGGTGCCGACGCCGAAGCCATCGACAAGGCGGAAGACCGCATCAAATTCCGCGATGCGATGGATAAGATCGGCCTGGAATCGGCCCGCTCGGGCATTGCGCACACGCTAGACGAGGCGCTGGTTGTGCTGGAGCGTACCGGGCTTCCGTCCATCATTCGCCCCAGCTTCACCATGGGCGGCACCGGCGGCGGCATCGCCTATAACCGCGAAGAGTTCATCCAGATCGTGACCGGCGGGCTTGATGCCTCACCAACGACAGAAGTGCTCATCGAAGAGTCGCTGCTCGGCTGGAAAGAATATGAGATGGAGGTCGTCCGCGATCGGAACGACAATGCCATCATCATCTGTTCCATCGAGAATATCGACCCGATGGGCGTCCATACCGGCGACTCGATCACGGTCGCGCCAGCCCTGACGCTGACGGACAAAGAATATCAGATCATGCGCAATGCGAGCATCGCTTGCTTGCGAGAAATCGGTGTAGAAACAGGCGGTTCCAACGTTCAGTTCGCAGTCAATCCGAAGGATGGCCGCCTGATCGTGATTGAAATGAACCCGCGCGTGTCGCGGTCCTCGGCGCTCGCGTCGAAGGCCACCGGCTTCCCGATTGCCAAGGTCGCGGCGAAGCTGGCCGTGGGCTATACGCTGGATGAGATCGACAACGACATTACGGGCGCAACGCCGGCGTCGTTTGAACCGACGATTGACTATGTCGTAACCAAAATCCCGCGCTTTGCGTTTGAGAAGTTCAAGGGTGCCGAACCTATCCTCTCAACCGCGATGAAGTCGGTCGGTGAAGTGATGGCGATTGGCCGCAACATCCACGAATCGATGCAGAAAGCGCTGCGCGGGCTGGAAACCGGGCTCGTCGGGTTCAACTATATTGATGAGCTGAAAGGCGCGTCGAAGGATAAGCTGGCATCTGCCCTGTCGCGCGCCACGCCGGACCGCTTGCTGGTCGCAGCCCAAGCCCTGCGCGAAGGCATGACGGTTGCCGAAATCAACGCGATTGCGTGCTTTGACCCTTGGTTCCTTGAGCGGATTGAGGAAATCGTGGCGGCAGAACGCGACGTTGCGGAAAACGGCATCCCGCAGGATGCAGTCGGCCTGCGCCGCCTGAAGGCGATGGGCTTTTCCGATAAGCGGCTGGCCTATCTGGCGCTCGAGTCGGCACATCTCAAGTCCGGCATGGAACGCGCCATCGCGCACGGCTCTGGCCTGATTCACGATGCCGTGCGCGCCATGACCGGCGGCGTGACCGAAAAGGAAGTGCGCGCGCTGCGTCACCGTCTCGGTGTCCGCCCCGTCTTCAAGCGGATCGACACCTGCGCGGCCGAGTTTGAAGCCAAGACGCCGTACATGTACTCGACCTATGAGGCGCCGACCTTTGGGGTGCCTGCC
>CAJBSR010000326.1 GCA_903958285.1 uncultured Sphingomonadales bacterium | reverse complement strand
TTTAACGGGCAGCAAGGCGGCAGATTTTTGAAGAATGCCCTCGGACGGACGGCCCAGTGGCAATTTTGTTTCTTCTTCCAGTTCTATTTAGACGTGGTGCTTGCAGCCAATTTCTTCGAAGAGCTTGATGGAACGCGGGCGGTTGTCTTAGGCATCATTCTGATCTTTTGGCTCTTTTCACGCTTTTCCTGCTCCCGGGAACGCCGATAGACAACCGTTTTGGGCCCAATCCGCGCGGCGTCAGCGGAATGTCGCGCTAAGCTTGCACCGACAGCGCGGCTGCGCTAGGCGCTCCGCCAGATGCCCCTGTGGTGAAATTGGTAGACGCGCTCGACTCAAAATCGAGTTCCGTAAGGAGTGCTGGTTCGAGTCCGGCCAGGGGCACCAAACTTCACAAAATTGAGAGATTAGATTGCGCTCTGGTAGCTCATTGGGGTCTGTTTTTGCCCGTCAGACTTGAACCGCATGATCCAAAGTCAGGGGCTGAGGATCTAGTCTGGTCGGCAAACATTTCTGAGACGGGTTCCCGTTTGAAAGCACAGTGGTATTCGTGCCTCAATCGGCTAAAAGGCATTGATGCAACGACATATTTCGACGGATGTTCTGGTGATCGGCGGGGGCACTGCCGGGTTTGGGGCGGCGCTTGGCGCAGCGCGGCAGGGCGCGCGGGTCCGGTTGGTTGAGGGGACCAGCAAGATTGGCGGTGTGATGGCGTTTTGCCCGGGCATGCCGTGGGGCGGAGGTTATCCAACCGGCCGGAGCATTGGCGGCGTGTTCGCCGACCTGACCGACCAGCTTTGTGCCATGCAGCCGCCAATGGCTGAGGTCCGGCCCTCAACGCTTGAGAACTTCGGGCATGAAGTGATCTATGATCATGAAGCCGCTGTCTTTGTGATGTTTCAGATGCTCGAGGATGCAGGCGTCGACGTGCATCTGAACACCTTTGCAGGAGCGCCCGTGATTGAAGAGGGCCGCATCTGCCGTATCGACTGCACCGACCGGACCGGACCAATGACAATCGAAACCGGCATGGTGATCGACTGCTCTGGCGACGGCGATCTCTCCGCCCGCGCGGGTGTGCCGTACATGGTCGGCGACGGGCGCGGCAATATGATGGGGGTCACGCTCTCCTTCTCGATGCTGAACGCCCCATGGGATCGCGTCTTCTCCAAAGGCGATCCCTATTTCAAAAGGGAAGCCGCGGCAGGCATCGCTGAAGGGCGACTGCATCCCGACCTCGCCAAGCTCTACCTGATGAAGGGGTTCCACCGCGATACGGTGTTCTGCAACTCGGTCCATATCCGCGGCGTGGATGGGACTGATCCCCAGCAGGTGGCAAAGGCGACGCAGGAAGGGCGGCGGCGCTGCCATCAACTCGCGCGGTTCCTGATCGAGAGTGTGCCGGGCTTTGAACAGGCGCGCATGAGCGAACTGGGCCCAACGGTCGGCGTGCGTGAGACGCGCAAGCTTGAAGCCGTGCACCGCATCCTTGCCCGCGACCTTTCTGCCGGAGCCAAGCCTGCCGACGGCATCGTCTGCTGCGACAATCCCATCGATGATGTCATGCGCAGCGATACCGCTATGACCCACGAAGCGATTGTGGCCGAAGGTGATTATTACACCATCCCGTTCCGCGCGATGGTGCCCGAAAGCATCGGGAACCTGCTGTTCGCCGGACGTTTGGTTTGCGCTGATCCGGCCGCCTTCGCCTCAGTGCGCGGGATGCCGCAGTGCATGGCCATGGGGCAGGCGGCGGGCACAGCGGCGGCAATGGCGCTCGCGGGCGGGATGCCGGTCCAAGCGCTCGACCATGCAGCTATTGTGGCCTCGCTTGCTGCGCAGGGAATGAGGGGCATTGGCGGGGACGCCCTGCGCCGTCATGCCCCCGCCTTAGAGGCTGTGGCCTAACCGAAATGCCCCACATCCGAGACACTTAAAGCCCATGCAGACTGCCATCATCTCCGCCGCCGCAAGCGGCATCGGTCTTGCCATCGCCCGTGGTCTTAGTGCCGACGGCTGGCGGGTTTATGTCTGCGACCAGGATGAGGCCGCGCTGATTGCGCTGGCGCAGACCGATCCGTCGCTCTTGGCTCATGTCTGCGATGTGAGTGACGCCGCTGCCGTCGGCGCCTTCTTCCACGCGGTGGAAACGGATCTGGCGCGCGCAGGTCTCTCGGGGATTGATCTCCTCGTGAACAATGCCGGCGTTTCTGGCCCCACAGCCCGGCTGGAGGACCAACCGGTGGAGGATTGGCTGCGGACCATTGATATCAATATCAACGGCATGTTCCTGATGACGCGGCGCGCGATCCCCTTGCTGCGCGCCAAGGGGGCGGGCGGCTCTATTATCACGATGAGTTCCAACGCCGGGCTATTGGGCTGTCCCTTGCGTGGGCCTTATGTGGCTAGCAAATGGGCACTGATCGGCCTGACGAAGACGTTGGCGATGGAACTCGGCCCCGAGGGCATCCGCGCCAACGCGCTCTGCCCCGCAAGTGTCGAAGGGCCGCGAATTGACCGGGTGATTGCCGCGGATGCCTCTGCACGCGGCCTAACGGTCGATGAGGTGGAACGAGAATATAAGCGCCAATCCTCGCTCCGGGTCTTTGCGACCAATGACGATATCGTGGGCATGGTGCGGTTCCTTACTTCACCCGCCGGACAACGGATTTCGGGGCAGGCACTCGCGATTGACGGCCATACGGAGAGCCTATCGCTCGATATGGACGCCTGACCTAGGCTGGACCCGCTCAATCCACCGTCGCGAGTTCGGACCCTGCAAGAATTTCGCGCGGGGACAGGCCAAATTGCTGCCGACATGCCCGCGAAAAGACCGGCTGTGAGGAAAAGCCCGCAGCCAACGCCGCTTCATGGACCGGCATTCCCGTCTGCCGCATGAGGTCCACGGCATGGCGGAGGCGCAGCGTGCGGTAAAAGCGCCCGGGGCTCATGCCCAGCTCCGCCTCGAATAGCCTCTCCGCTTGGCGACGATGGATGCCCTCAGCCGCGAGGATGGCGGTGAGAGGGCGTCCCTCGGAAATCCCGCGTTCCATCGCCGCGCCAAGGCGCCTAACGATTGGCCCCGCAAATTGTGTCTGGGGGCCCATTACGGTGCGCTGCGGCGCGCTGGCGGGGCGGATGCGATCATGGATAAGCTGGTCTGAAACAGCTTGGGCGAGCGCAAGGCCATGGCTGGCTGCAATGTCGTCCAGCATCATGTCCATCGCCGCGGTGCCGCCTGCACAGGTGATCAGCCGGGCATGGCGTTCATAGAGTTCGGTCGACACCGGTATCCGGGGATAGCGGCGACGGAAGTCCTCTGCCGCTTCCCAGTGGAGCGTGATCATCTCCCGCCCCAATATACCCGCCTCGGCCAGCACAAAGGCGCCGGTATCGATGGACCCGATCTGGCAGCCCGCACGCCACATGCGGCGGATCTGCCCCAGCAGGGCCGGGCGGACGCGGTCGAGCGGATCAAAGCCTGCACAGATCACCAGCGTATGGGGAGCTTCGGGCAGGGCCCCATCAGAGCGGAGCTGCATGCCGTTGGAGGCCGCGGCATAGTCCCCATCGGGGGCGTGGATTGTCCAAGTAAAAAGAGCTTTGCCCGACAGGCGGTTGGCAATGCGAAGAGGTTCAAGCGCTGCGAAAAAGGCAATCGCCGAAAAGCCGGGCATCAGGATGAAGGCGAGCGATTGCGTCATACCATTGGGCGTGTCAGGGAATGTCGCTTTTTGCAATCATTTGTCGCCTTTTACGATTTGTTTCGGGCCGTCACGAGCTAAGCTGCGGATCAGGATAAGAGGATATGCCATGAATTTTGAAACGTTTATCACCTGCGCCGTGACCGGCTCGGGCGCCACCGCAGATAAGCATCCCGCTTTGCCGATCACCCCTGCACAAATCGCCGATGCCGCGATTGAAGCGGCGCGCGCAGGGGCCGCAATTGCCCATATCCATGTGCGTGATCCCGAAACGGGTAAGGGTAGCCGCGATGTGGCGCTCTACCGCGAAGTGGTGGAGCGGATACGCGCCAGCGACACGGACGTCGTGATCAACCTGACCGCCGGTATGGGCGGCGATATCGTCTTTGGCCCGGGCGAAAATCCCTTCCCGCTCGATCCTGCCGGCACTGACATGGTCGGACCGATGGAGCGACTTCTCCATGTGCAGGAGCTGCTGCCGGAGATTTGCACGCTCGATTGCGGCACAATGAACTTCGCCGAAGCCGATTATGTGATGACCAACACGCCCGGCATGTTGCGCACCATGGCCGCTGAAGTGCAGCGCCTCGGCGTGCGACCGGAACTGGAAGTCTTCGACACCGGCCACCTCGTGTTCGCGAAGGAGATGATCCGCGACGGTCTGCTGGATGATCCTGTGATGATCCAGCTGTGCATGGGCATCCCCTATGGCGCGCCGGATGATCCGCTCACGACCATGGCGATGGTCCACCAATTGCCGCCAGGAGCGATCTTCAGCGGTTTTTCCATCGGGCGGAACCAGCTTCCCTTCGTCGCCATGGCGGCACTGGCAGGCGGCAATGTGCGCGTGGGCCTAGAGGACAACCTTTATCTCGGGCGCGGTGAGTTTGCGAGCAATGGCCAGTTGGTCGAACGTGCGGTGCAGATCCTGACCGGAATGGGCGCGCGCATCATGAGCCCCGCCGAAGTCCGCACCAAACTCAAGCTGACCAAGCGCTAGGAGCAAGCGGAACATGGCACACGAGATCCGTAAAGTCGGGATTGTCGGCGGCGGCGTCATCGGCGCGGGCTGGGCGGCGCGCTTTGCGCTTAATGGGATCGATGTGTCGGTCTATGATCCTGACCCGGAGATTGAGCGCAAGACAGCAGCGGTGCTCGCCAATGCGCGCAGGGCGTTGACCCGGCTGTTCGGTCAGGCACTGCCCGCCGAAGGCACAGTGACGTTCGCCGCTTCGCTGGCCGACGCGGTGCGCGATGCTGATTTTATTCAGGAAAGCCTGCCCGAACGCGAGGACCTGAAAGTCCGACTGCTCGCCGAGATCGACGCAGCGATGCCTGCCCATGCGGTGATTGGCTCGTCCACCTCGGGCCTTCTTCCGTCCAAGCTGCAGGCGAACATGGCGCGGCCCGATCGGCTGGTCGTCGGCCATCCG
This sequence comes from uncultured Sphingomonadales bacterium, assembly GCA_903958285.1. Lineage (GTDB taxonomy): Bacteria > Pseudomonadota > Alphaproteobacteria > Sphingomonadales > Sphingomonadaceae > Aquisediminimonas. The sequence continues at coordinate 2,513 of CAJBSR010000326.1, read as the reverse complement.
TTTAATCCGGTCTATCTGCTGCCGCTCGTCGAAATCTGCGGCGGGGACCTCACCAGTCAGGCGACGAAGGATATTGCGGCGTCCGTCTATGAACGGATCGGCATGAAGGTGCTGCACGTCCGCAAGGAGATTGACGGGTTCATCGCGGACCGCCTGCTGGAAGCTGTGTGGCGTGAGGCACTGTGGCTGATCAATGACGGCATTGCGACCGCCTCTGAAATTGATGACGCAATCCGCTTTGGCGCAGGAATGCGTTGGTCGTTTATGGGCACGTTCCTCGTCTACCGCCTTGCCGGCGGTGAGGATGGGATGCGGCACTTCCTGCACCAGTTCGGCCCGTCCATGGAATGGCCTTGGACCAAGTTGATCGGCCCGAAGCTCACCGATGAGCTGATCGATACAATTTCGCGCCAGTCCGATGAACAGGCGGGCGGCATCGATCTGCGCACCTATGAAAAGCTGCGTGATGATTGCCTCGTCGATTTGACCCATGCGTTGGAGCGTAACGATTTTGCAGCAGGTGCCGTAGCACGTGCGCATCGTTTGCGGCTGGATGGCGGGCCTGCTGATATTGGATCGACAGGACCCGACGGGCGGCTCTTGACCATCTCCACGCCAGTTCAACCCGAGTGGATCGACTATAACGAACACATGACCGAATATTGCTATCTCAAGCTGTTTGGTGATGCGACAGATGTGGTGCTGGCCAAGATCGGTGCGGGCGCAGACTATGTCGCGGCGGGCCATTCTTGGTACACCGTTGAGACGCATATTCGGCATCTCGGCCAGTCGCGACTGGGGGAACCTATTGAGGTTCGCACCCGCGTGCTGGCCGCCGACGCCAAACGCCTGCATCTGTTCAACGAGATGGTCAGCCTGAAGCAGGACGCGGTGATCGCGACTGCTGAGCATATGCTGGTCCATGTTGATGCCAAGGCCGAGAAATCGGCCCCGGCTCCTCAGGTCATGCAGGACGCGACACAGGCCCTCATTGCAGGTCAGGCCCAACTGCCGCTACCTGAGGGTATGGGCCGCCAGATAAAGATGCCCGGCTAATCGGCTAGAAAAGCTTTTGGGTGGGGGAGATACCGCATGGCCATGATTGAAACCCGTTCGATCGACTACGTCCCTCTGGCGGAGCGGCGCGGCGAAGTGCGGCATCTTTGGCCGGTGTGGTTCACCGGCGACGCGCATCTGGCGACCCTTGCCACGGGCGCGATCAGCGTGGTGGGCGGGCTAGACCTGTTCTGGTCAAGCCTCGCGGTGATTGGAGGTTGCGTACTCGGCACCGTACTGATGGCGCTGCATTGTTCGCAAGGGCCGCAGCTTGGCCTGCCGCAGATGATCCAATCGCGTCCCCAGTTCGGCTATTTGGGGGCACTGCTCGTCTGGGTTGTTGCGCTTGTGACCTATATTGGGTTCAACGCCCTCAACCAGTCGCTGGCGGCGAGTACGGTCAAGGAACTGGTCGGCCTGCCTGAAGGGCCGACGATCGTGGTTTTCGCAATCCTCGCCGCCCTCATCGCGGCTGCAGGATATGATCTGATCCACAAGGCGCAGCGCTTGCTCGCCTACCTTATGCTGGCGGTGCTGGCGGTTTATACTGTCGGGTTCTTCGCGGTCGTTGATCTCACGACGCTGCTGCAACCTGGTCCGTTCAAACCCACATTGTTCCTCGTCCAGTTCTTTGCTGCTGCAGGATACCAGCTGAGCTGGTCCATCTACGTCTCGGACTATTCGCGCTATTTGCCGCGTGAAGTGGGCATCCGCGCTTCGTTCTTCTGGACCTTCTGGGGGGCGTTCATCGGCGGTGCGTGGATGATGCTCGTCGGCGCATTTGCTGCCGCTGCTTTTTCCAACGCAGATATTGTTGTCGCTCTGCGCCACAGCGCGGACGCGATGTTTGGCGGGTTTGGTGTGATCATGCTGGTCAGCAGCTTTGGCGGGTTGATCACGATCACCTCGCTCAACCTTTATGGCGCCTCGCTCACCATGCTCAGCGTGGTCGATAGTGTGACCCCGATCCGGCTCGGCATAGCCTCACGGATTATGGCGCTGGTCGCCGTCCTCGGGACTTCATTGGCCCTATCGCTCGCCCTCAGTGGCAATGTGCTCCATGCGCTGGAGGCGTTCCTCGCGGTGCTCGTCTATCTCTTCACGCCTTGGACCGCGATCAACCTCGTGGACTTCTTCTTCGTGCGGAAGGGCCGCTATTCGATCCGCGCCATGTTCATGGCAGATGGGCTCTATGGCCGGTGGAACTGGCGTGGGCTCACATCTTACGCTGTCGGCTTCATTGCGATGATCCCGTTCTTTAAGACGGAGCTCTATGTGGGGCCCGTCGCAAAGGCGCTCGGCGGAGCGGATATCTCGATGTTGATTGGATTGCCTGTTTCGGCAGCGGTCTATCTCATCCTTTGCCGCAGCCTCGATCTTTCGGGTGAGCTGGCACAGATTGAAATGCTTGACCGCAATCTGGAAACGGAACCGGTGCGATGATCCGGTCTCTCCTC
>CAJBSR010000325.1 GCA_903958285.1 uncultured Sphingomonadales bacterium | reverse complement strand
CGAGCACCGAGCCCCAGCCATTGCCCGGAACCGACATCCACAAGGGCGCCTTTTCACGGGCCAGATGCTCATAAAGATCAAAGAAACCGACGCCCGGCTCAATCACACAATAGCAAAGCTCCGGATCAACCTCGAGAACCTTATTCATGCGCCCAAGATCGAGCACAATCGAGCCCGCCATGCGGGGGGCAGCTTGCCCATAGCCCAAGTTTTTGCCGCGGCTGACAGGCCAAAGCGGCGTCTTAAACTGGTTGGCGAGCCGCACGATCGCCTGCACCTCTTCAGCGGACCCCGGCGCGACGGCAGCGGAAGCTGGCCACAATGTTTCCGGACCGGGCGCATAGATGTCCGCATAGGCATCGCGGTCTTCATCTGAGGAAAGAACCCATCCCTTACCAACGACGCCAGCAAACGCCTTCAGCGCGGCATCAAACTGCATCGGCGAAACGCGTGGGGGTAGCGTGAGTTTCAACGCCGGGCTCCTCTCATTTTATAACAATTGTTAGTTATGCTTCTGACGGGTCACACCCCGTCGGTCAAGGCTATCAGAGGCTGGAAAAGAAAAAAGGGGGCAGCCTTTCGACCACCCCCCATTTCCAATTCTTGGTCGCTTTGAACCTTAGAAGTTCTTCTTAAGCGTAACCGCCCATTCACGCGGACGACCCGGGTTGCCCAACACGCTGCCAGCCAGCGTGGAAAGGTCAAACTTCGACGGGAAGTAGTACTTGTCGAACAGGTTGGTGACTTCCAACGACACGTTCAGATCGCTTGCCGCGTTCTTCCATGTCAGACGGGCATTGGCGATCGTGTAGCCCGGAACCTGACCGAAGACTTCCGATGCGCTTCCAGCGGCTGGACGCAACACGTTGCCGGGCAGACGGTTTTGGCGATTGACGTCGATGCGCGGTGTCAACGTGCCAGTATCTCCGAGATCGGCTTCATACTGTGCACCAACGTTCCACTGCCAACCCTGCGCAGGATCATTCAGAGCCGCGATCACCGTTGGATCACTCGAGCAGACGCCCGCAGGAAGCGCAGAGCCAACCACCTGTGGGTCAACGCACTTGTAGGTGTACTTCAGATAAGAAGCCGAAGCATCAAGGGTGAAGCCTGCTGTCGGCTTGAAGAAGGCTTCAAATTCCAACCCCTTTTGCGTCGCGTCACCGGCATTCTGTGGCAAGGCGCATGGGCCAGGGCCGCCGAACTGCGGGCAGCTCAGAAGCGTGAGCTGAGCATCTTTCAACTCGTTGTAGAAGCCCGTGATGTTGAGGCGCAACTTGCGGTCAAACAGATCCGTCTTGATGCCCAATTCGTAGCTGGTCACTTCTTCCGGGTTGAATGAACGCGCCTGATCAGCGTTGAACGGACGGGGATTGGCGCCGCCTGCCTTATAACCGGTCGACGTTGTAGCATAGACCAGAACTTCCGGCGAAATGCGGTAATCAGCGCTCAAACGATAGTCCCAACGGCTACCACGGAAGCTTGCGGTCCGTCCGGTGAGCGCTGTGACGATGTCCGTCGTCCCAGGTGCACCAAAGCGGTTCAACGTGTCCGGACCGCTATAGCCGGCGCCATAAGCGCCACCAACACCATCGACGAACGGGTTCACCGTCCGGCCATCAAGATTGTAGCGGAAGTAGGTGTAGTCCTTAGAGTCCTTCGTGTAGCGGAAGCCGCCCGTGAAGGTGAGCGCATCCGTCGCTTCAAAGATTGCGGTACCAAAGACCGCTTTGGACTTGGTGCGGACAGGATCGTTCCCGATGAACTGCAGCGGGAAGATCGGGCAGGTTGGCGTGTTCAGGCCACCGATTGCCGCACAAACGGCACCCGGCAGACCAGCCGAGACATAGCGGATATCCTGCAGCGTGTAGTACGTCGTCTTTTCATCCGAGTAATAGCCACCAAGTGTGAACTGCAGCTGATCTGTGACTTGCGCGTTCAGGCGGACTTCCTGGCTCCAGAACCAATGGTCCAGCTTGTTGATGCCCAACTGTGTCCGGGCAGGCGACAAGTCACCATCAGCGCTGAAACTAGTGTTCCAAGCGCGATAGGCTGTGATCGACTGAACATTGATGTCATCGCTGATCTTGTAGTTGACGTTGCCCGACAGGCCCCAACCTTCATATTCATTCTTTTGATCACCCGTGACGGTGCCAAGTGGAAGACCGTTCAGCGGAGGGATAAGGCCAGCCACGAAACCGCCGCCGGCCTGCGTGAACGACGTATAGTTGCAGAAACGGCCGCACAGGAAGCGATTGTCAAACGGCGTTCCGTTAGTGGTAAACGTGTTCGGGTTTGCGTTGCTGCCATTCAGAAGAACTTCAGCACCGTTGTTGCGGCTGTCCTTGTTGTAATCCGCCGCGACATTGATATCGAGCGCATCATTCGGGTTGAACCGGAAGTTCGCTTTCAGCGCCTTATAACCGACATCGCCCTGCTTATAGAGGTTGCAGTTTGCCGCTCCGGCAACAGCGGGAACGCCGCTGGTCGGGAAGGCGCAGCCATAATCAATGACGTCAACATAGCCGCCCTGATCAGAAAACGTTCCGGACAGACGGCCGAGCAGCGTGTCGGTCAGTTTGAAGTCTGCGCTTGCACGCAGGTTGATGCGGTTGCGGCTGCCATAGGTCGCCGAAACATATCCACCCTCACCCGTTAGCGGACGAGAGATGAACTTGATAGCGCCACCTTCAGAGTTACGACCCGTCAGTGTGCCCTGCGGGCCACGGAGCACTTCAACGCGCTCCACATCGAGAAGATCGAAGTTGGCACCCGTCAGGCGCGGATAATAAACATCGTCGATGTACAGGCCGACACCGGGTTCTAGCGCCGGGTTGAAGTCGCCTTGGCCAAGGCCACGAATGCTCGCCGAGATGGAGTTGCCGAATGCGACAGCAGCGGGGCGCAGCACGACACTCGGCGCAGCCCTTGCAACATCAGCGAGATTGTTGGCACTGCGCGATTCAATCAAACCGGCATCAATTGCGGTGATTGCGAGCGGCGTATCCTGCAGTTTCTGTTCGCGGAACTGGGCT
>CAJBSR010000324.1 GCA_903958285.1 uncultured Sphingomonadales bacterium | reverse complement strand
TGGACCTAGCTTCAGCCGAGATACGTTTTTTGGTCGGCGCGCGCTGCCTCTGGTCGGCGAAACGCGAAGTGGTGCCTGTCGGCTGGTCCCTGTCAGACATATTGGCTGGTCGCAGCGTTGCGCGGCCTGACCTGCCGCGCGGAGCGGATGGCTACCGGTTTCAGTCTGTTCCTGCCTCTATGCTGCCGTCTGTGATTAATGATCCGGGCCTTATCGCCTCTACGGCGCAGGTCTATCCCCGGCATTACATCGACATGTCCGCAGGATATGACGGCTATCTGGCCCAATTTTCGTCCAAGACGCGGGCGACGCTTTCAAGAAAAACACGGAAAATGGCGGAGGCCGGTGGCGGCACGCTGGATATCCGAGCCTTTCATAGACCAGAGGATCTTCCGGCCTTCTTTGCAGATGCGCTGCCTTTGGCCCGTGAGACCTATCAAGCGAAACTGTTGAACGCATCTTTGCCGGATGATGTTGGGTTCAGGAGCAAAGCAGCAGAACTGGCGCATTCTGGCAATTTGCGAGCCTATATCCTTTATCTCTCGGGTCGTGCCATTGCATATCTCTACCTACCGATTGACGGTGATGTGCTTGTCTATGCCTATCTTGGCTATGATCAGGCCCATGCCCACCTCTCACCGGGGACAGTGTTGCAGATGCAGGCGCTGGAAGCCTTGTTTGCGGAAGGGCGCTTTCGCTTTTTCGATTTCACAGAAGGGGATGGGCCGCACAAATCGTTGTTCGGCACGCATCAGGTCGAATGTGCGACGGTTTTCAGTCTTCGGTCTGAACTCCGGAACCACATCCTTTTCATGCAGTACAGAATGTTCAACACAGCCGTCGGGCAGGCCAGCGCTCTGGCTCAGCGAATAGGGATTAAGACCGCGCTCAGAAAACTGTTGCGACCATGATACGTCTTGTCCCTTGTGACCGTGTCATGAATTGTAGACACATTGAGCGCTTGAAAAACCCGGAGGCAAAATGCCGCAACTGATCGACAGCCGCTTCGGGACAACGCGAGGGCTTCTCCGCCTCTTACTGTCCTATCCTCAGCATTGGGCGGGCTTCGGTGCGTTCGCACCCAGAGACATGGGCGGTGTTCGCAGATTTGTTTTTGTCTGCCGCGGGAATATCAGCCGCAGCGCTTATGCGAAGGCGGCGGCACGTAGTCGAGGGTTGTCGGCGGCGTCCTGCGGTGTTTCTGCCGCACAGGGTCGTGAAGCGGACCCCGCTGCGGTCCAAGTGGCATCTCAGGGCGGTTTAGATCTTTCCGGACACCGGGCGATGGAGGCAGGCCGGTTTGAACCTGAACCCGGAGACCTGCTGCTTGCGATGGAAGTCCGGCAACTCGCCGCGGTCAAAGATTTGCCGCATTTGGCCCAAACGCCGCGCCTGCTGCTCGGCAGTTTTGCAGGCACGCCACACCTGCACGACCCCTATGGGCTCAGCCTACCTTATTATGCGTCCTGCTTTCAGAGGATAGATGCTGCGCTCGATCGGCTGGAAACACTTTGTCCAGCGGCACGATTGATCGGATGATATTCGCCATATCCCAGAAGAATGGTCCGGGATCATCTGTCGCGAACACGTAATACCGCATCTTGAGGTCAAAGAAGCCAGATATCCAGCGCCAAAGGCTTTGCCAGCGGCGCAGCCGGGCATGCAAATCAACATGCGTCGCTTGGCGCACGAACAGGCTGACCAGACGGCGTGTTTCGGGAATCATGTAGCGGGCGCGAACACCAGAATTCCATGGGGGAGCTTCAGTCGTGTCGCCAAGAATATGTCGCCGATAATGTTCCCACCCAAATTCAGCGCCTGCGGCACT